>DFGW01000004.1 GCA_002372465.1 Butyrivibrio sp. UBA3740 | reverse complement strand
TGTACCTGTCCGCCGGATTTTCCGGTATGTGTATGTGGGAAGACATCAAAGGGAAAAGTGATCTCAAGAAAACCTATTCTTCCAAGTGAAGAAGAGCTTTCGGAGAACAAGAGATCCCAGAGCGCGAAACTCAGAGTATTTGAGAAAAAATGACAAAGGAGGTGTCGGACATGGCAAGAGATGAATATATTCGCGGGACATCAGTAAGAAAACCGAATAGAGACCGAAATGAGAGACGCATCCATGTTCAGGAGCCTTCAGGTAAGCACAAGAGACATCACATGAGTCTTGGATATCTGTTATTCCTGACTCTGGCAATGACTCTCATGGTTGGTACCCTGGCAGGTTATATCAACCTTCAGTCACAGATTAAAAACAGTGTAAAAAATATCGCCGCATTGGAAAGTCAGCTTAACAATTTGAAACAGGACAATGATGAGGCGTATAATAGAGCAAATGGAAACGTGGATCTGGATGAAGTAAAGAGAATTGCTATCCAGGAATATGGCATGACCTATGCATCAGAGGGGCAGATTGTAACATATTCCGACGGAGGTGGCAATGATTATGTCAGACAGGTTGCTCCGATACCTGAGGGTGCTAAGAACTAGCAGCCGGGTTAAAATCTGGAAGGAATAGTTAGTTGTATTAATGAACAGGAAAAGAACGGGGAATAAACAAAAATTCACCAAAGGAATGAAGAAAAAGCTGGTAGTACTATTTGTTTTGGTACTACTGGCTTTCGTTGGGTTAGGGGTGAGGCTCATCCTTATAACCAAGAATAACGGAGAGGAATATGAGAAGCAGGTTCTGTCGCAGCAGAAGTATGACTCCACGACCCTGCCCTTCAGAAGGGGAGAGATCCTGGATGCCAACGGAACCATCCTTGCATACAGTGAGAAGGTCTACAATGTTATCCTGGATGCAAAGCTTCTTCTTCGCGATGAGAAGTACTTAGAGCCTACCATCAAAGCCCTTGTACAGGAGTTTGGACTGGATTCCGGAGAGATCAGGTCTTACCTTGCTGAGCACCCGACTTCTCAGTACTATATTCTGGCCAAGAAGCTTTCTTATGATGAGATAAAGAACTTTCAGGACATGATAACTCCCGGAATGGATGGGTATAATGCTGATATTCAGGGCGTTTGGTTTGAATCAGGCTACATAAGGAAGTATCCCAACGGGTCACTGGCCTGTGACATCATTGGATTTACCTCCGGTGACAACAACGGAATGTATGGTCTTGAGGAGTATTACAACAATACACTTTCCGGAACAATGGGAAGAGAGTACGGATACCTGGACGAAGACTCAAACCTTGAAAGAACCACCATCCCCGCTACAGATGGCGACAGTATTGTAACCACCATTGACGGTAATCTTCAGAATATTGTTGAGAAATACTTAAAGGAATTCAACGAGACCTACGCCAACAATTTTCGTCAGGGAAATGCAGCTAATAATGTGGGCTGTATCATGATGGATGTGGATACAGGAGATATCCTGGCAATGGCCGGATACCCTGCCTTTGACTTAAATGATCCCAGAAACCCTGAGCCTCTTCTTGGAATGCCCGCTGTTGATGAAAAGGGCAATAAGGTTAAGGGCGAGTCGGTTCTGGACTCCGGTGTTTATATCACCCAGGAGATGCTTGATGGCTTTACTGATGAAGAGCTTTACCAGAACTACAATGCTCTTTGGAGGAATTTCTGCATTTCTGACACCTATGAGCCCGGATCGGTTGCAAAGCCCTTTACCGTGGCTACCGGCCTTGAGTGCGGAGCTATCACCGGGGATGAAGTATACAACTGTACCGGTAAGCTGGAGGTTGGCGGATGGGAGATCAAGTGCCATAACAGATATGGTGATGGTTATGTTTCGGTTGAAAGAGGAGTTGAGATCTCCTGTAACGTTGCCATGATGTATATCGCCCAGTCCATCGGAGTAAGTACTTTCACCAAGTTCCAGAAGGACTTTGGATTTGGACTTAAGACCAATATTGACCTGGCAGGAGAGGCAAGAACAGAGGGACTTACCTACACTGCAGCCAACATGACACCTACCGATCTGGCCACAAACTCCTTCGGACAGGGCTTTAACGTGGACATGATCGAGATGATAACCAGCTTTTGTTCCCTTATAAACGGGGGATATTATTACGAACCCCATGTTGTAAAGAGAATAGTTTCATCTTCCGGTGCTACCATAAGGAACATTGAGCCAAGAGTCTTAAGGCAGACTGTTTCCCAGAGCACCTCGGATAAGATAATCCAGTACTGTAATCAGGTTGTTGCCGGAGCGGAAGGTACCGGTAAGACTGCCAGACCTGCCGGCTACATGATCGGCGGCAAAACAGGAACAGCCCAGACCCTTCCCCGTGGTAACCAGCAGTATGTAGTATCCTTTATGGGCTATGCCCCGGCGGATAACCCTGAGATAGCCATCTACGTGGTTGTAGACAGGCCTAACACCCGCTATCAGGACGATGCCAAGTTTGCCACAAGAATCGTAAGAGCGGTCCTTACAGAGGCACTTCCTTATCTTAATTATCCTATGACAGAGGAACTGTCAGAGAAGGAGCAGGCAGAGCTTGCTGAACTTCACGAGAAGATGGTAACCCCTGAAGTTCCTGCCGAAGAAGCTACTGAAGAAGGAACCGAAGGAGAGGGCGAAGAACAGGGAGAAGCTGAAGGCGAGGAAAGCCAGGAAGGAGCCGAAAGTACAGAGGAAAAAGAGGAGTCCCAGGAGCAGTCTTCAATCTGGGAGACATTTGACGTGGACCCTGCAACGGGGTATTATATTGACCCGAATACAGGTAATCCTATCGACTCCAACGGATATGAAATGGGAGGAGATACACTTCCTGATTTTGACAGCCCCATCCCTGATGGGACCACAGAAACAACCGAAAACTGATTATTGATTTGGAGATTATTATGGAAAGCTATTTGCTAAGAACCCTTCTTCCTGTCCTTTTGTCTTTTGTTATCGCAGTCCTTATAGGACCTTACGTTATTGAGATGCTAAGGCGCCTGAAGGCAGGTCAGACAGAGAGGGTGGAGGGACTTGAATCCCATCAGAAAAAGACCGGAACACCCACCATGGGCGGTATTATCTTCCTTTTTCCCTTTGTAATAATAGGAATCTTTTACGGAGCATCGCATAAGGAAGTTATTCCGGTGCTTATCCTCACCATCGGATTTGGGCTTATAGGCTTTCTGGACGATTATATCAAAGTAGTAAGAAAGCACAACTTAGGGCTTAGAGCCTGGCAGAAGATCCTCGGACAGTTTGTGGTAGCCATGCTCTTTGCGGTATATGTCATCAATTTTACAGATATCTCTCTTGCAATGAGGATACCTTTTACGGATATGGTTTTTGATGCAGGTATCTGGAATGTTCCGATAATGTTTTTTATCGCTCTTGGAACAGCCAACGGCACCAACTTCACCGACGGAGTGGACGGCCTTTGTGCATCGGTTACTGCAGTTGTTGCAGGCTTTTTTGCCGTGGCAGGTATGGTAAACGGTGCCACAGGTGCACAGGTAATGTCCAGTGCCATGGTTGGAGCTCTTTTGGGATACCTTGTTTATAATGTTTATCCCGGCAAAGTAATGATGGGGGACACAGGCTCCCTTGCCATCGGAGGCTTCGTCACAGCAATCGCCTATGTTATGCAGATGCCTGTATTTATTGTAATTGTGGGCTTTATCTATGCCTTTGAGGTTATTTCGGTTATCATGCAGGTTTCATATTTCAAGCTGACCCATGGTAAAAGAATCTTCAGAATGGCCCCCATCCATCACCATTTTGAGAAGGGTGGCTGGTCTGAGACAAAGGTTGTCAACGTATTTACAACAGTAACAATTCTGCTCTGTTTAATTGCCTATGCAGGCTTATAAAGCGAGGAATATTTAATGAATGCGGATTTAAAGGGTAAAAGAGTTCTCGTAATCGGTACAGGTCTTTCAGGAGTGGGTTCGGTAAGGCTTCTTTCCCAGGTTGGCGCAAAGCCTGTGATGCTTGAAGAGAACACCAAGGTTACAGAAGAAGACATCAGAAAGAAACTTCACGAAGAGGACAGGGACAGTACTCAGATCATCATCGGTCAGATATCGGATGAGGTCCTTGATTCAATAGCACTTACGGTTCCTTCCCCGGCTGTACCTTTGGATTCTCCTACGGTTATGAGGATCAAGGCAAAAGACATACCCATCTGGAGCGAGATCGAACTGGCTTACAACTTCTCGAAGGGCAGAATGGTGGCCATAACCGGAACCAATGGAAAGACAACCACCACAACTCTTGTGGGGGAGATCATGAAGGCTCACTTTGAGTCTGTATATGTTGTTGGCAATATCGGTGTTTCCTTTGCAGAAAGTGCACTGGAGATGAAGGATGACACTGTAATAGTGGGAGAGATCAGTTCCTTCCAGCTTGAGGCAGTTGACAACTTCCATGCAAATGTCTCAGCTATCCTGAATATTACACCGGATCACTTAAACAGACATCACACCATGGAATGTTATGCATCCATGAAGGAAAATGTAACCAATAAAGAGACAAAGGACGATACCTGCGTCCTTAACTATGACAATGAATATACCAGGGACTTTGGGGCAAGATGTCCCGCCAAAGTGGTTTTCTTTTCTACTAAAGAAAAGCTTTCGGACGGCTTCTACCTTGACGGCGACCAGATAATCATGGCAAATGCAGGAAATCCCATGACTATCATGAACATCCACGATATGAACCTTGTGGGGCTCTGCAATGTGGAGAACGTCATGGCAGCCATTGCAATGTCGCTGGCCATGGGAGTTCCTCTTTCAACAATCCTTGCTGTAATCAGGAATTTCAAGGCTGTGGAACACAGAATTGAGTTTGTAGCCACAAAAAGAGGCGTTGATTACTACAATGACTCCAAGGGAACCAACCCCGACGCAGCAATTCAGGGAATCAGAGCCATGAGTAAGCCTACGATCCTTATAGGAGGAGGCTATGACAAGGGCAGCGAATATGACGAGTGGCTGGAGAATTTCGGAGATACGGTTAAGCTCCTGGTCCTGATCGGACAGACTAGGGAAAAGATAGCACAGTGCGCCGAGAAACACGGCTTTACCAATTATGTATTTAAAGACAGCTTTGAAGAGGCGCTGGAGTTTTGTACCGAGAGCGCGAAGGCCGGGGATGCGGTTCTTTTGTCACCTGCCTGCGCAAGCTGGGATATGTTCCCCAACTATGAGACCAGGGGAAAGAAATTTAAGGAATATGTAAATAAGATTACTGAGTGATGAGTGGGGAAGTAATTTGGAGCTTATAAGTTACATCAGGAGAAAAAGAGAAGAATATTATATTGATTACAGTCTGGTGTTTGTCATACTGTTTCTCGTGGCCTTTGGACTTGTTATGCTCTATTCCACCAGCTCCTACGAGGCAAACCTGGATTTCGGAGATTCGGCCTATTACTTCAAGCATCAGCTGGGACCTACGCTGATCGGACTTGTGGCGATGACTGTTATGTCCTATTTCCCCTACAGGGTACTGGCAAGGCTTGCTATGCCTGTCTACCTGGCTGCAGCAGCTCTTTTGATACTGCTGATTCCCTTTGGAAAGAACATCAATGGTGCCACCAGGTGGCTCATTATCATGGGTGTCTCAATTCAACCTGCAGAGGTTGCCAAGGTTGCCACGATCATCTTTACGGCGACCATGATCGTTAAGCTTAAAAAGAGTCTTATGACTGCCAAAGGCTTTGGAGCAGCCCTTTTGTTCCCGGCAATACTGGCAGCAATGGTTTACGTAATTACCAGAAACCTTAGCTCTGCCGTTATCATCATGGGAATTACCATGATCATGCTCTTTGTTTCAACCCCGGGCTACAGAAGATACATTATCGCGGCTGTGGCGGTTTTGGGACTGGTTGCGGTGTTGGTTATTATCATCGCCAATTCTGATCAGACCAGTGGGATGAACTACCGTTTCGAGCGAGTTCTTGCCTGGCTTGATCCTACAGCCCATGCTTCCGGAAAGGGCTTCCAGACCCTTCAGGCTCTTTATGCCATTGGTTCCGGAGGAGTATTCGGCAAGGGACTTGGAGAGAGCATGCAGAAGATGGGATTTATCCCGGAGGCTCAGAACGATATGATATTCTCCATAATCTGTGAGGAGCTTGGACTTTTTGGCGCTATAGCAGTAATGCTCATGTTCCTTTTGCTGATCTGGAGACTTATGATCATTGCCAACAATGCTCCTGATATGTTTGGAGCTCTTTTGGTAATCGGCGTTATGGGTCATGTTGCGATCCAGGTTATCCTTAACATTGCCGTTGTTACCAATACAATTCCCAATACCGGTATCACACTTCCTTTCATCAGCTATGGCGGCTCTGCTGTTATTATACAGCTGGCTGAGATAGGAATTGCCCTTAACGTGGCACGAAACATCGGTAGAGAGTAATTTTTTTGATATGACAAAGAAGAGAAAAAGAGTAAAGAGAAGGCGCATAGAGTACAGGCCCACCCTTCAGGAGAGACTAAAGGATTTTCATCCCTTCAGGAATTTCCACCCCTTCAGGGGATTGGGAAGATCTCTTTTTATGCATAAGAGCCTGTATATCATCGGCGGAATACTGCTTGTTTTGCTGCTGGCCGGTGGTCTTACCTTTAAGTATATAAATGACAACTACACAGTTACTAACATATATGTTTCCGGGAATACCCACTATACCAATGAAGAGATCATTGATATGGTCATGGATGACGCTCTGAGCCACAATTCTTTCTTCCTTTCCCTTAAATACAGGGATAAGAGCATTGAGAACGTGCCCTTTGTTGAGAAGATGGACGTGGATATCCTGGCTAAGGACACCATAAGGATAAACGTCTATGAGAAGGCAATTGCAGGGTATATAGCCTATCTTGGAAGATATATGTATTTTGACAGGGATGGAATAGTCTGCGAAAGCTCTTTTGAGACCTCAGATGACGTTCCACAGGTCATGGGCCTTGATTTTGACTACGTTATCATGCACGAGAAGCTTCCGGTGGCAAACCAGAAGGTTTTTGAGGAAATCCTGGATATCACACAGCTCCTTTCCAAATATGAGCTTAAGGCCGACAGGATTCTCTTTGACAGCGAATACGACGTCTACCTGTATTTTGGCGGCGTAGAGGTCAGTCTGGGCACAGAGGACTTTATTGATGAGAAAATTATACAACTTCAGTATATTTTGCCAAAACTAAGTGGAAAAACTGGTATTTTGGAAATGAAAGATTTTGACGAAGGCACTAAAAACATCACATTTGAAGAGAAAAATCAATAAATTGTCGTCGTAATAGTGAAAACTTTATAAAAAAAAACGGGTTGATAATTAACTAAAAAAATCGTATCATAGCTAATAGGAGTCTATGAGGTATATAAGGAGGAGTTGTTTTGCTGGAGATTAAGTCTAATGAGGCAGAAAACGCCTGCAAAATCATCGTCGTAGGGGTAGGCGGTGCAGGTAATAATGCCGTTAATAGAATGGTAGATGAGAATATTACCGGTGTAGAATTCATCGGTATTAATACAGATAAACAGGCACTTCAGCTTTGCAAAGCACCAAAGCTTTTGCAGATTGGTGAGAAGCTTACAAAGGGCCTTGGAGCAGGTGCAAAGCCTGAGATCGGACAGAAAGCAGCAGAAGAGAGTGCAGAGGAGATATCTGCAGCCCTTAAGGGAGCAGATATGGTTTTCGTCACCTGTGGTATGGGTGGCGGAACAGGAACTGGTGCAGCTCCTGTTGTTGCCAAGCTGGCTAAGGATATGGGTATCCTCACCGTTGGTGTTGTAACAAAGCCTTTCAGCTTTGAAGCCCGTGTTCGTATGCAGAATGCTTTGCTTGGTATTTCAAATATTAAGACTAATGTTGATACTCTTATCGTTATCCCTAACGATAAGCTTCTTCAGATAGTTGACAGACGCACTACAATGCCTGACGCTCTTAAGAAGGCAGACGAAGTGCTTCAGCAGGCAGTACAGGGAATCACTGATCTTATCAATGTTCCTGCTGTTATCAATCTTGATTTTGCTGACGTTTCAACAGTTATGAAGGAGAAAGGTATCGCTCATATCGGTATCGGTAGTGGAAAGGGCGATGACAAGGCAACAGACGCTGTTAAGATGGCTGTTGAGTCACCTCTTCTTGAGACTAAGGTCAACGGAGCTACAGATGTTATCATCAACATCTCCGGTGATATCACTCTTACAGATGCTTCCGATGCTTCAGAGTATGTTCGTCAGCTTGCAGGAGACGATGTAAACGTAATCTTTGGTGCAATGTATGACGAGAGCAAGACAGATACATGTACTGTAACAGTTATTGCTACAGGAATTGAGGATAAGACCAATAACAACGCAGCAGTTGCACAGGCTAATGCTCAGGCGCAGGCGCAAGCCCAGGCTCAGGCAACTCAGAAGGTTGCACAGACAGTTACTCCTGTAACTCCTGTTTCACCGGTTGTTACTCCTATCACTCCAATCCAGCCGATAACACCTAAGACAGTGGATGATCAGCCTGCTATTTCTGCAGCTACAAGACCTCTGACACTGAACAGACCTTCAGAGATTAAGAGTACTGTAGAACCTAAGTCTCTTAAGATTCCGGATTTCCTTCAGAGAAAATAAATAATTGATCCTTCAGGGCTGTCACAGTATTTTCTGTGACAGCTTTTTTTGTTTAATAGGAAATTCCTCCGAATTTCCTATTAAACAAAAAACGCTCCGCTATGGATGCG
>DFGW01000196.1 GCA_002372465.1 Butyrivibrio sp. UBA3740 | reverse complement strand
GAAGTTTGCCGGAGCAGAGGCTACATATACAGTAGAAGCTCTTATGCATGACGGAAGAGCTCTTCAGAGCGCTACAAGCCACAACTTCGGAGATGGCTTTGCGAAGGCATTCGGAATCCAGTACGCAGGAAAGGACAACCAGCTTCACTACGTATATCAGACCTCCTGGGGACTTACCACAAGAACCATAGGAGCCATGATCATGGTACACGGTGATAACTCCGGTCTTGTAGTACCTCCTAAGATCGCTCCTGTCCAGGTAGTTGTTATTCCTATCCAGCAGAAGAAGGAAGGCGTTCTTGAAGCAGCTTACAATATTCAAAAGAGCCTTTCAGACTTCAGGGTAAAGACTGATGATACAGACAGAACACCGGGCTTTAAGTTCGCAGAGCAGGAGATGAGAGGAATCCCTGTACGTATTGAGATCGGACCTAAGGACCTTGAGGCCGGCAAATGTGTTCTTGTAAGAAGAGACACCAGGGAAAAGACAGAGTGCGCTATATCAGATGTTCCTGCAATGGTTGGAGAGCTTCTTGAAAAGATCCAGAAGGATATGTTTGATAGAGCAAAAAAGCACCTTATAGAGCATACCTTTGCAGCTCACAACAAAGAAGAGTTTGCCAAGGCTTTTGAGGAGACCAAGGGCTTTGTAAAGGCTATGTGGTGCGGATGTCGTGAGTGTGAGGACAAGATCAAAGAGGAGTTTGCAGCTACAAGCAGATGTATACCTTTCGAGCAGGAGAACCTCTCCGACACATGTGTAATGTGTGGTCAGCCTGCCAAGAAGATGGTTTACTGGGGCAGAGCATATTGATGACCTGACAGACATAGTAGGAGCCTTAGCGGTGGAAACACTGCTAAGGCTCATTTTTTATACGCGGAAATTGCCTGGTATTATCGACTTGACATATGTGCGTAATGATTTCGTTTATAGTCATACATTCTCTGGTCTGCCAGCATGGTTACTGAGTGAGTGTCCTGCTCCTTTGTCTCATGCCTGTAGGCGTAGCCGTAGGATACACTGTGGTTGATCTCCTGATCTTCCTTGTCAAGGATAAGGAGCTTTTCATCCAGTTCTTTAAGCATGTCCTTTAGCTCTTTTTCCTCAACGGTCTTGATAAGAACAAGGAACTCGTCGCCGCCTATCCTCGTGCAGAAGCCCTTCTTGGAAAATACTTCTGCCAGGGTATCGGCAAAGGACTTTAGCAGTCTGTCACCCGCCGGATGTCCGGAGTTGTCGTTTACTTCTTTAAGACCGTTCAGGTCAAGGCTCAGGATGCAGAAGTCCTCCTGGAGCTTATCAAATTCAATCATTTTCTCATCACAGCGTACTCTGTTGGCAAGACCAGTAAGGTTGTCAAAATAGGCGATCTTGGTAAGGGCTGCATACTCCTTTTTCTGGGCAAAGGAATGGGTCATAAAGATAAAGTAGTTAAGGAGCTGGGCAAATACAAAGAACACGGCGCCTATGGGAACAGAGTTGATGAGAATACGGTTTTGCCTGTAGTCTGCAATTCTGTTGGTCAGGCCAGCGATTGCATAGACTACCAGGGACATGGCAAGGATGGTCAAGCCGGTCATAAGTATCCTTATGGATGAGTTGCGGACCTTGCGCTTGATATCAGCGTAGTCATATACAATAAGAGTAATTATCCCCCACAGTGCCACCAGATAATATGGGAACTGGAAATGATTGATGTGTACAATTCCCAGGAAATGGAGTCCCATAAACAGCAGTGAGAAGATAATGGATGAAAGCGTCAGTAAAGTTATAACTGTATTGTTCATTCTCCTGTGCATATCCCAAATGATCAGATACATCAGCGGAAGGATCATATACAGAAAGCAAAAACCAAGGGTGGTGGATACAGGCTGTGCGAAGATAAAATCGAACATGTCGTAGGCAGCAAGGATCCAGAAACCCAAGGCCATAGTCAAAAATGAACACAGAGCCTGTGTGGTAAGCCCTGAAGAGCGCATGGAGAACAGCAGGGAGATTATCATAAACACTGTTCCGAAGAGTATCAGGAAAAGACCTGTGCAGAACGGGAAAATAGCTGTAGATATCATCAGCCGGTACAGGTCTTCAAAATCACCCACCATGGGAGTAAGGATATCGGCCTTGGTTGAATTCTCTGTCACAAAAAGCTTAATGGTAATCCTTTTTCCGGGATAGTTTTCCGGAAGGTCGATAAAGCTGTAACCGGTCCCCACAAAGAAGTTGTTTCTGGCGCTATCCATAAATTCCCTTCTGATAAGCACATCATCAAGGTACACCTCAAAAGCGCAGTACTGGGTCTTAAAGACAAGATATGGAAAGGCAACATTCATGTCACTAAGAAGCTGGCTTTGACTAAGTGTAATGACATCACCTCTATTGAAGGTTTCTCCCACCTGGGAATTCATGGACTCCAGGTTTGTATTCTGATATTGCTGGTTATGATAGCTTACAGTCCAGCCTTTTTCCAGTTCTATAACCGGGTGGGTAGGAGAAAAGTGGAAAAAGCTTCTTGCTACGATGAAAAAAATAAGAGTTATCAATACAGCAGAGCCCAGGAACGAAAGGAGTTTACGCATCTTTAATTACCCCCCTTCGTCTGTCGGTGTGATGTTCCTTCTTCATCTCATACATTCTGCTGTCAGCAAGCATATATACCTCCCTTGCTGAACCTGAAGGAACCTCGTAGCTGTAAGCATAGCCATAGGAAGCGCTGTACTGGAACATCTGCTCTTTGTGATTCCAGTCATTTATCATAGAGTAAAACTCGTGAATTCTTCTTGTGATATTAAGTGCGCGATCTTCAGTGGAAACCACAATGAACTCATCACCGCCCATTCTGCCCACAAGGTTAGAATCCATAAAGCAGTCGGAGAGAATGGTTGCAAAGCCCTGCAAAAGCCTGTCCCCCTCGTGGTGCCCCAGGGTGTCATTAACCTGCTTTAACTTGTTCAGGTCGAGACTGATGATCGCGTAGGCCACATGCTCCTGGGAGAGCATGTCCATAACCTGCTCGCAGCGGGCTCTGTTGGAAAGACCTGTCAATGGATCTGTGTATGCCAAAGAAGAGATCTTATTCTGCATTGAATCAAGGTCTGAATTATAGATGATATAGAGAATGTAGCTGATAAGTAAGGTAGATACCAGCAAAAGAGATCCAATAAGGAATCCGTCGATGGTTGATCTTGGCTCTCCGGCAGGCCCTAAATACTTGGAGTAATTGTACTTGAAAATATCTGCCAGGGACAGCACCATAAAGATAATAAGACCAAGGGAAAAGACATTTTCAGAGTTAAAGGATGGCTTTTCCTGCTCTTTAAGTTTTTTGTAATCCTGTATGGTTATGACGAAAATGGAGATCAAAGATTCAGAGATAGCCATTCCATGCAAAAGATTTGTAAATTCAAAGATACGGTTACGCCCAATGACGGTAAGAATAAATACCGTAAGGAAGACTCCTATATTCAACAAAAACAGTGACCTGAAAAGCTTCCGAAGCCTCCCCTTATAAACGGACATAAGGTATCCCAAAAGAGCTGTCGGTATATTGTAAAGAGAAGAGTATTCACAGATGGTGTTCAGGGTTGGGTCGTTGCAAAGAAGGTCAATGAGTCCGTAGAAGGAGTATGTATAAAGTCCAAGCAGCAGCGAAATCAGTCCGCAAAAGAAAAGTCTGAAGTCATTGCTGTGGTAAATGATCATAAAAGGAGAAAGAACCATCATGATCATGCCCATAACCAATAGGAACATACCTGCGATGAGGTTGTAACGCTGGCTGATGGAATGATGAGTCAAAAGATCTTTTCTGTCTCCGATAAGAATTGGAGAAATGCCGGAGAAAGTATCCTTTCTTGATCCGGACAGAATGATGGTCAGGGTTTTGCCTGCATAGTCATTGCCAAGAGGAAAGTAATTGAGCTTTTTGGGAACAGTTTTTTCGTCATAGAGATAGTCCCTGCCAAAGGAATAGATAAGCTCATCATCAAGATATGCATCTACCATGGAGTGGATACTGTAGGTAGATACACAGGGATTGGATATTTCGAATTCAGGAAGAGGACGGCTTATAGTTATAACATCGCCGATTCCCACGATTCCCACATTCGAATTAAGCAGAGAATCAGTACTCTGCTTCACACCATTTAAGTAGATGTCCCAGCCATCGTTCAACTCGTAGATCGGTGAGATTGGCTGAAGATAATTGTTGGAAAAAACTAGCGCTGCAACGGCTAAGGCTGCCAAAAGGAAAAATGCGACCATTGCCCGGTGAATGCGGCGATTGTTCCATAATTTCATACATTTATCCTCATAATTCCATATATTAAGTATATATCCTATTGCACAAAATGCATAGAGAATTATATTATGAAGGTATGAAGATTATTATTCCCGATAATGCAAAGATGATACTGGATACCATCCATAAGGCCGGTTACGAGGCATATATAGTCGGTGGGTGTGTTCGAGATGCACTTCTTGGAAGGCAGCCCGGGGACTGGGACATTACTACCAATGCACTTCCCCGGCAGGTTAAAGCTCTTTTTAAAAGGACTATAGACACAGGCATTGAGCATGGGACAGTGACTGTGATGGTGGGAAAAGAGGGGTACGAAGTAACCACCTACAGGATAGACGGAGAGTACGAGGACTCAAGACACCCCAGCGAAGTTACTTTCACCAGGGACCTGACAAAGGACATGGAGCGCAGGGATTTTACCATCAATGCCATGATGGAGGATGTGCTGACCGGAGAGGTCGTGGACCATTTCGGCGGGAAGGAAGACCTTGCGGAGAAGGTCATAAGACACATCGATGAGGCGACG
>DFGW01000044.1 GCA_002372465.1 Butyrivibrio sp. UBA3740 | reverse complement strand
AAATGAATACGACGGCTCTGTGACCTGCGAGGTCCAGGGCGAAGATGATGCCATAGAACAGTTCATTGCCACCATCAGCCGGGGACGGTTCATAAGCATCGACAGAATAGGAAGGACCCGGCTTGAACCGGATCCTGATGAGCGCAGCTTCGGCGTCAGATACTGAGACGGGAAGTGCTTATAAAATATTGATAGTTCTTTTTACAGATTGTCCTCACCCCATTTTTTCAGTTCGAGAAGAATGGGGATGAGGCTTTTTGCTTTTTCAGTGAGATTGTATTCCACGCGGACGGGCATCTCGTCGTACTGCTTGCGCTCCACCAGACCGTCTGCCTCAAGCTCTTTTAACGAGTTGGCAAGCATGGTGTTGGTGATGCCTGAAACTGCGCGGGTAAGCTCCCCGTAGCGCACTACCTCTTTGTTGTCGATGACGCAAAGGATCATGATCTTCCATTTGCCTCCGACAATGTCAATTACCTTCTTAAGACCACAGCCTTTTCCGGCGATGTCTTCACATAATGGTTCCTTTTTGGCTATTTTACTCATAGTATACTTTTCCTTACCAGGTTCATATTATCTGCGTACTTGATATGTTTTTTATACCACATATAATAAGACTATCGGTTTTGAAAAGCAAGTGGAAAAGGAGATTTTATAAATGAGAAAGGCAGCTAACGATATTAACAGATGTGTTGCCTGCGGAGTTTGCGCGTCACAGTGTCCACGCCAGGCAATAGAGATATACAGGGGCTGCTATGCAGTGGCTGATGTTTCTGCCTGCGTGGGATGCGGAATCTGTGAAAAGGCATGTCCTGCGGGATCAATAAAGGTGAGTGAGATGGAAGGAGCGGTGAAATGAAGACTTCAATAAGAAAGAGCCATTGGTATGATTACCTGTGGATGTGGTCAATTTTGTACTTTGCATTGGGATTTTTCAATATCCTTTTTGCTTGGCTTGGAATGATAGATTTTATCCTTCCGCTGATCTTTGCCATCGCAGGCGGAAACAAGTGGTTCTGCAATCACATGTGCGGAAGGGGCCAGCTGTTCTGGATCCTTGGAAGGAACCTTAAGCTCTCCAGAAGAAAACAGGCACCGGGCTGGATTTCTTCAAAGTGGTTCAGATACGGATTCCTGGTATTCTTCCTGACCATGTTTGGCACCATGATCTTCCAGACTTACATGGTGTTCTCAGGAGCAGGGACTCTTCGTAAGGCCATAAAACTGTTTTGGACATTTAAAGTGCCGTGGAAATGGGCTTATAATGGTAGTATATTTCCCGACTGGGTGGCGCAGTTTGGCTTTGGCTTCTACAGCCTTATGCTGACATCAACACTGATTGGCCTTATCGTGATGGCACTGTACAAGGAGCGCACCTGGTGTTCGTTCTGTCCCATGGGAACCATGACCCAGGGGATATGCAAGTTAAAGGCAAAGGAAAGGAGATAATCATGACATTAAATGAAAGAGCTGAGAGGGCAGTAGAGTTAAAGAATTCCGGCATGTACAACTGTGCACAGTCAGTGACAGCAGCACTTGCTGATGAAACTAATCTTACTGAGGAGCAGCTTAAGCAGATCTCTGCAGGCTTCTGCGCCGGAATGGGCAACCTTCAGGCAACCTGTGGAGCCCTTATAGGAGCAGGGATGATCGCGGGCCTTAAGACTGAAGGTCGTGGAACTCTTGGAACCACAAGGATGATCCAGGAGGAGTTTGGCAGAAGATGCGGAGCAATAAAGTGCGGTGATTTAAAGGCTATGACCGACGGAAAGCCCCTTTGTCCCTGCGAGGAGTGCGTAAGGAACGCCGTAATGATTTACGGAGAAGTGCTGGGGCTGGAGTAAGCTCTTTTCCCTGAGAGAATAAGTTCATGGAAATAAGGTATGGAATGAGTCCACCGATTTGAGTATAATGTACTAATTGATACAAAAATTGAGAGGATACAAGAAGTTTCATGAACATAGTAATAGCAAACATAATTGATTTCGTGGCAGCCATGGTCCAGGTGGGATCGGGAGCTATCAAACAAAAGACAAAGATACTGATAGTCCAGATTGTCCAGCTCCTTATGCAGGCTGTGAGTATGCTGCTGCTGGGAGGTGTTACCGGCGCAGTCAGCAACGTGCTTTCCTGCTTCAGAAATTACCTCTGCTATAAAGAGAAGCTGAACACTGTATGGAAAGTGATACTGATCGTTGCTTCCATAGCCATGACAATTGTTTTGAACGAGCAGGGATGGCTTGGCGTGATTCCTGCTGTCGTTTGCACAGCCTACATCATCTTTATGGATGTTAAGGATCCTGTTAAGTTCAAGCTTTTGGTGACCTTGTCCTTTGTTCCGTGGATGATCTATCACTTCGTTTTGAAGTCCTACACAGGAGCATTTTTTGATGGCGCTACAGTTGTCACCAACGGAATCACACTCTATAAGATGATCAAAGAAAGAAATAATGACCGGGAAGTTGCCGGAGAATAAAGAATGCTAAACCTCATTGAACTACGTTTGATGAGGTTTAATTGTATAAAGGAGGAGCTGGTATGGAGCTTATCAGGGTTCAGGATTCAGATTACAAAAAGACTTACGATCTTTACATGAGTTTTCCCGAGAACGAGAACGGCTACATGAACAACGTGTATGGTTTTGATTATGACAGGTTCCTTACATGGATCGAAATGAAGCGCAACTGGTCCTTGGGGAAGGAACTGCCGGAAGGCTTTGTGGCTGATACCACTTATGTGCTGTGCGACGATGGGGAGTACGTGGGAGTTTTTAACCTAAGGCACTATCTGAACGACTTTTTAAGGGAAGGTCCCGGGCACATAGGCTATTGCATTTCCAAAAAGTTCAGGGGAAAGGGCTATGCAACTAAGGGACTTGCGCTGACACTAGACAAGGCCAGGGAGAAGGGAATTCACGAGGCATATCTTTCCGTGAACAAGGATAACCCGGCAAGCCTCAAGGTTCAGCTTAAGAACGGCGCATATATCCATCATGAGAATGACACTGAGTATTTTACCAGGATAGATATGATAGATCCGGAGGGATCCAGAGAGAAGATCATCAGCGACTTCTACGGGCAGTATGTGGAGGATGACAGACTTCAGAGAACTGTTCAGGGATAAGAGTGTAGACTGGATCACCACCACAGGTGTAGATGGACTTCTTGAGCCTATAGAAAAGAGACCGGATTTCTGTGTGACCGACGAGGACTTCGAGGCTCTTTCCAAGTGGTACCTTGCTTTTTCGGAAAAGAGAGAGCTCCTTGGCAACACCAATCACCTGCTCTACATCTGCAGGAAGAAGTGATTACAGTTGAGCGATAATAAATACTTATTTTGAAACTTGATGATATTTAGAATATAATTATAAACAAAGCAGTAAATCTTTTAGAGAACTTTTAGAATTCCATTGTCATATATTCGCGAGGGGGAAGTTGGGTATGAGTAATTGGAAGACATGGAAGATTGTTCTGTTTATCGCTACATGCGTGTGCCTTAACATTGGCGGAAAGTGTGTGGCTTCATGGCTTGGATTGCCACTATGGGCTGATTCCTTCGGAACAGCGCTTTGCGCTTATATTGGAGGACCAGTTTGTGGCGCTATGGTGGGTCTGACAGGGAATATAGCTTATTCCATGGTCGATCACCTTTCTGCAGTTTATTCCATAACCAGTATTGCTCTGGGTATAATCGTTGGTATTGCTGCGCAGAAGAAATGGTTCGATGAATTCTTCGGCTTTATGAAGGCCGCTTCTTTAGTTATGCTCACGGCACTTATTGTTTCTGTGCCAGTCAATCTGATCTTTAATCATGGTTATACAGGAAACAGATGGGGAGACGGGATCATTAATTATCTTAGTGATAAGGAATGGCCTGTCTTTGTTTGTTGTGTTTTAGGACAGCTGGCCATCGAGTTTGCTGACAAAGTCCTTACAATTGCTGCTGTTTATATAGTCTTCCTGATAAGGCGGTTCAGGGGCGGCGAAGACAATGACAATAAGGTAAAAAGAGGCGGAGCAGTAACTACGTCACTGGTACTTATACTGGTATCCAGCATGATTGCAGGCCTTGCCATATCAACACCTGTAAGGGCGGAAGAAGGAACTCCCACAGACAACATAGACTATAACGATTATGTTCAGACAATCTACAGCAGTAACAACGGACTTCCCTGTGGAGAAGCCAATGATATAGTCCAGACCAATGACGGAGTTCTCTGGATTGGAACCTATGCCGGGCTGTACAGGTACAATGGCCGTGAGTTTCGCTGGATCGATGAATATGAATCAGTAAAAAACGTAAACTGCTTATTTGTGGATGAGGAAGGACGTCTATGGATCGGTACCAACGACAATGGTCTTTCCATCGTCATCCGGGAAAAAGTAGTAAACGTTCTTGATCAGGCCAGTGGCCTTCCTTCCAACTCTGTCCGCAGTATAGTGCGAGCAACAGATGGATATTATTATGTTGGAACTACAGGAAGCATGCAGATCCTGGTTATGAACAATGGTATTAAAGATGCCAACACATTAGATGAAGTCAACTACGCTGACTGCCTTTCAGCCGATGAAGAAGGGCGCGTGGCAGCGATTTCTTCCGATGGCAGACTTTTTCTTTTGAAACACGGAGAGATCCTGGCGGTAGAAAAGCTTCCGGATGAAGAAAACAGCTTCAACTGCTGCACATTTGCACCCAATGGAACTCTTATGGTTGGTACTTCCACCAACAACATATACCGCTATGACGTTTCCGGTGACAACTTTAAGCGCCTTCAGCTGACAGTGTGTGATAATGTTAGTCACATCAACAGCCTTGACTATCTGGATGAAGGCACGCTGTTTGTTTCCGCAGATGATGGCGTGGCCTACATAGATGACACAGGCTATCACTATCTGAATACCAATGAATTCAATAACTCCATTGACCATATGCTCTACGACTATCAGGGGAACCTTTGGTTTACCTCATCAAGACTGGGGCTCCTTAGGCTGGCAAAATCTCCCTTCAGAGATGTATACGGCGCCATCGGAATGGAGCGTAAGGTTGTAAATGCCATTGTTTCCTGGCAGCGCTGCTATTACATCGGAACCGATAAGGGACTTGATGTGGTGGATAAGGCCTGTCACAGAGAAATAGAGAATGCCCTCACTGAAGAACTTGATGAAAAGAGAATCCGCTGCATGTATGTGGATGACAAGAACCACCTTTGGATATGTACCTATGGAAGCGGTCTTATGGAGTACTCACCGGATGGAGTTTCCTGGTCATACAACGCAGACAACGGAAGCTTCGGAAACCGTGCCAGAATAGTAACAGGTCTTTCGGACGGAACGATCCTGGCAGCCGGGGACACCGGAATAAGCTACATTAAGGACCATAAGATAATACGTACTATCAGCAATGAAGATGGTCTTATCAATTCCATGATCCTGACAGTGACAGAAAGAAGTGACGGAACAATCCTGGCAGGAACTGACGGTGATGGAATCGCAGTGCTTAAGGATGGTAAAGTTTACGACATTCTGACCCGCGAAGATGGTCTTAGCAGCGGAGTTATCTTAAGGACCATCAAAGATCCCAAATCAGAAGGCGTGTTTATAGTAACCAGTAACAGTCTTTGCTATCTTGAACCCGAGGGAACGATCCGCGTTCTGGATAAATTCCCATATTTCAACAACTACGACATCTGGGTAAAGGATGAGGACACCCTGTTTGTTATGTCCAGTGCCGGTATTTACGTTGTAGAGCGTGATGAACTGGTGGAAGGCGGAGAGATTGCCTGGGAGCTTCTTGATGCCAGAAGAGGTCTTGGTACATCCCTTACAGCCAATTCCTGGAACTACTACAACGGAAGCGGTGAATTGTTCCTGCCCTGTGACACAGGTGCTTATATCATCGATGTAGAAAAATATAACAGCGATGTCAGGTCATATCGTATGCAGCTTGCAGCTATCCGAATGGATGGAGTCCAGCAGCCTATCGCACGAATGGGACCCATCACAGTTGGTCAGGGGGTCAGCCGTGTGGAGCTTGATCCTGAGATCCTGAACTATACCATTCAGGAGCCCAACGTTGGTTATAAACTTGAAGGCTATGATAACCAGTGGACCATCGTGCCTCAGAACAATCTGAACAACATAATCTATGTAAATATTCCATCAGGGGAATACACCTTCCATCTGGCTATCTTCGACAGCGCAGGAGACCGGGTTCTTGAGGAGCGTACCTTTGATCTGGTCAAGGTAGGTGAGTTCTATGAACAGAAAGGGTTTACAGCTTACATGCTGATCCTCCTTATTGCCTTCATAATCTGGTGCACCTGGTTTGTAATCCAGAGGCAGCTGAACCAGCAGCAGATCAAGATCAATATGGCTAACGAAACAGTTATGGCCATTGCGAACGCAGTCGATGCCAAGGACGTGCGTACAAACCAGCACTCCACGAGAGTTGCGGAGTATTCGGTGCTTATCGCACAGGAGATGGGATGCTATAAGTGGTGGCAGAGAGATAAGTTCCTGTCCAACCTCCGCAAAGCAGCCCAGATGCACGATATTGGCAAGATCGGTATTCCTGACGGAGTTCTGAACAAAGTCGGAAGGCTCACCGATGACGAATATGCCAAGATGAAATCCCACGTTGTCAGCGGCGCTGAGATCCTCAAGGACTTCACGCTGGTTGAACACGTTGAGGAAGGTACAAGATATCATCACGAGCGCTATGACGGAAAAGGTTATCCTGACGGCCTAAAGGGCGAGGAAATCCCGCTTTACGCAAGGATCATTGCTGTGGCAGATGCTTTTGATGCCATGACTTCCAACCGTGTTTACCGTAATCACATGGATACCGACTACGTTATGAATGAGATGAAGCGTGGCCGTGGAACTCAGTTTGACCCCGAGGCTCTGGATGCCTTCATAAGGCTCTGTGAGAGGGGCGACATCAACCTTGATAAGCTTTATGCCCAGAGGCGAAGCGAGATCGAGCAGGCTGACCAGAGCGCTTCCGAAGAGCTAAAAAGACGAGTAGAAGAAGACAAGAAGATCCAGGCTGCTGAGATGAGTGGTGAAGAGAAAGGAGCAGAGGTATGAAGCGAGTATATCTGATTTCTGTGCTGACTTGTCTTGTTGTACTGGCTGCCTTCCTCGGACTTTTCAAGGTGCTTAATCCGCACAACACGAGAGAGAACCTGAAGATCGGCTTCATTTACGATAACGACGAGAGCACACCATATACCTATAACTTCTCCCTGGCCAAGGACGCCCTGGAAAAGAAATATGGAGAGCAGGTAGAGATCCTGACCTGTAGCAACGTTCTTGATGACGAGATGGAAGAGCCCCTTAGGGATCTGGCTGTTCAGGGCTGCGACATTATCTTTTTCAACGGCTACAGCGAATTGGTAATGAAGCTTGCGCCGGAATATCCCAATATCCAGTTTTGCCAGACATCCTACATGGACATGAGTGGAAAGAGCGTTCCTTCCAATTACCATACCTTCAAGGGTGAGGCCTATCAGGGAAGATACGTAAGTGGAATAGCAGCAGGAATGAAGATCCAGCAGATGATCTCCGAGGGGCTCATCACTGAGGATCAGGCCATTGTCGGTTTTGTGGCAGCATTTCCCACATCAGAAGTCATTTCCGGATACACGGCATTTCTCCTGGGCGTCCGCTCCATAGTACCGCAGGCTGTCATGAGGGTAAGCTACACCCAGACCTGGAGCAGTTATGCCCATGAGAAGAGCGCTGCCAAAAAGCTTATAGAGGATGGCTGCGTGATCATTTCCCAGCACACGGATACCATTGGACCGGCCATCGCCTGTGAGGAAGCTTCCACCAACAGACCGATCTGCTTTGTGGGCTACAACCAGAGCATGTCTGAGGTTGCCCCGGGATCGTCACTGGTTACCTCCAGAATCTGCTGGGAGCCCTACGTACTTGAGGCTGTAGAGGCAGTGATGAACAACAAGAAGATAGAAACGGTGGTTACAGGACGCATTCACGGAAACGATGTTTCTGCCGGTTTTGAGAAGGGATGGGTTGAAATGGTGGACTTAAACCAGCAGGTTTGTGCACCGGGGACGCAGGAGGCCATGGACAGTGCCATCGAGCACTTCAAGCGCGGCAATGGCGACTTCGTTTTTAAGGGCGACTACAAGGGCGCTGATCCCGAAAATCCATCAGACATAGTTGACCTTAAGCATGGCTACGTGGAGAACGAAAACACCTCCTATCCGACCTTCCACTATATTCTTTCGGACATCATCACGATTCAGTAACCTGGGAAAAGAACTTTAGACATAATATCAGATTAATTAGAAAGGGGAGTAAATCCAAGAACTGGACACTCCCCTTTTTCTTATGATTGTAGGGACACATCGGCTCCCTACATGAAGGTGATTAAATCGTAACATTGTTACATTGAAAAATCTATGAAAAAAGAATTAAATTATCATCGATTTAACGCACTAAAACCGGCGGACTTTTTGTTGGATGTTTAGTATAATTATACATAATAAGTGAGGTATATGCCTATGAAATCGATACTTATCAAGGACACCACAAGACAGGAGAGGGAGCAGATCGTGAAGAACTCACTGGACTGTGGCGGAGGATGCGAAAACTGTTCATCATGCTGGCTTGGCGGTGGAAGTCCATGGGACATCTATCAGGATTACATCGATGGCAAAAAGGAAATCCGGGAGATCAACATGGAGTACATGGAGAAATACCGTCAGGACAGGCAGATTCATTGAAGGAGATAATATGGGTGCACCCCCAGAGATTGAGACATCGACAATTGAAGAGCGAAGAGCCTTTATCAAGCAGAGATTTCCATGCATAGCCGACTGCGACATGTGCGGACTGTGCAAGGTCTTTCGTGGGAAAGATGCAGAGACTGCGTATGCAGATTATATCCGGGGAGATAGATCTTATTTAGAAGTCTCTGCGGATTACAGGTAGAACTGTGATATAATAATTGATTGTACGCGGGTAACTGCGTCTGATCCAATATATTATTAGATGTAAAAGAGATTTAGAAATGCTTAGTAATACCAGATTAAAAGAAAACCGCACCACCAGGGACATTTTCGTCAATATGATACTTGCTTCCGTAAGCCTATTTGTAAATGGCTTTGGAGTGTACCTGACAATCCATGCCAACATAGGAGCCGGCCCCTGGGACGTACTTAACATCGGAGTTTCAAAGACCTTTGGAATCCTGTACGGAACTGCTTCCGTGGCAATCTCCTACGCCATCCTTGGCATAGACATAGCTCTTAAGGAGCCCATCGGAATCGCCATGTTCATCGACGCTTTCGTTGTTGGCAAGTCCGTGGATTTCTTCAACAGGATCAATATCATCCCGGAGGGACATTCCCTGGCGACCGGGATACCCATGATGATCCTTGGCCTTATTATCATGGCCTACACCCAATACACCTACATGAGTGCCTCCCTTGGCTGTGGCCCCAGAGACACACTACTGGTGGCCCTTACAAAGCGTGCGAAGAAGATTCCCATCGGTGTAGTCAGCATTACGCTACTTAGCCTTGCCACCTTCATAGGCTGGCTTCTTGGCGGACCTGTGGGCATCGGCACATTGATCTGCGCCTTTGCAACAGGCCCCATCATGCAGATGGCTTTTTCTTCAGTGAGATTTGATGCAACTAATGTTCACCATCAGCACCTGGCAGATTCCTTCCGTGTCTTTACGGAGCATAAGGCTGCCTGAAAAGAGCTGTTGATTTGATTAAACGAGGTGATTGCATATGAGAACTGATATCCTGATCGGAATACTGATTCCCTTTGCGGGAACAGCCCTTGGCTCAGCCGCCGTATTCTTTATGAGAAAAGAGCTTGATCAGATGGTCCAGAGAGCTCTCACCGGATTTGCCAGCGGAGTCATGGTGGCAGCGTCCATCTGGAGCCTTATAGTTCCTGCTATCGATCAGGCGCAAGGGATGGGGAAGCTTTCTTTTCTCCCGGCAATGATTGGATTCTGGCTGGGAATTCTTTTCCTGCTTCTACTTGATAGTTTGATCCCGCATCTGCATATGAATGCGGACCATGCGGAAGGTCCCAAGTCCAAACTGCAGAAGACCACCATGATGGTTCTGGCTGTTGTTCTTCACAATATTCCTGAGGGAATGGCAGTGGGCGTTGTCTTTGCAGGACTTAATTCCGGCTCTGCCTCAGTTACCGCAGGAGGTGCATTTGCGCTGGCTCTTGGTATAGCCATTCAGAACTTCCCTGAGGGGGCTATCATTTCAATGCCGCTTCACGCCCATGGCAGGAGCAAAGGCAAGGCGTTTAGGGACGGCGTTTTGTCAGGAGCAGTTGAGCCCATCGGCGCACTTTTGACCATACTGGCAGCAGGACTTATCATCCCTGCAATGCCTTATCTTCTCAGTTTTGCAGCCGGTGCCATGATGTATGTGGTAGTGGAGGAACTGATCCCTGAAATGTCAGAGGGCGAGCACTCCAACATCGGAGTTTTGATGTTCGCAGCCGGTTTCACTCTGATGATGGCACTGGACGTGGCGCTTGGGTAAGCACCTGAACATGGGATTGGTCCCGGGATTGACACCAATCTAAAAATTGAGAATACCCATATCAAAGCGTAAGAAGAAATGCTTGCTATCTATCGCGCAAGTATGTGATACACGGCAACAGAAAGGAGATTATTATGGCAATTGATCTTAGCAAGATGCCAAAGCTGGGCTTTGGCCTTATGAGACTCCCGGAGAACGACGGGGTTATCGATCATGAGCAGGTTTGCAGAATGGTTGATAAGTATCTGGAGGCGGGACTCACCTACTTTGATACAGCTTATGTGTATCATGGTGGAAAGTCAGAGGTAGAGGCAAGAGAGGCTATCGTAAAGCGTCATCCAAGAGACAGTTTTACTCTTGCAACAAAGCTCCCTGCCTGGGAGATCAAAAAGGCAGAGGATGTTGACAGAATATTTAATGAGCAGTGTGAGAGAGCAGGAGTAGACTTTTTTGACTTCTATCTGCTTCACTCCATTGAGGATGGAAACAACTACGATACCTACGAGAAGTATGACTGCTTTAAGTGGGGACTTGAGAAAAAAGCTGAAGGCAAGATCAAGCACTTTGGTTTTTCCTTCCACGGAAGTCCTGAGCTTTTGAAACAGGTTCTTGATAAGCATCCTGAGTTTGAGTTTGTGCAGATCCAGCTCAACTATCTGGACAGAACAAACCCTGTAGTAAGATCACAGGAGCTTTACGATATCCTTCACGAGAGAAATATCCCTATCGTGGTAATGGAGCCTGTCCGCGGCGGAATGCTGGCAAGCATGGCCCCTGAGATCGAGGCAAAGTTCAAGGCCAAAAGGCCGGATAAGTCCATTGCTTCCTGGGCTCTTAGATTTGTTGGCTCCCTTCCGGGAGTTATGACAATTCTTTCAGGTATGTCTAATGAAGAGCAGATGGAGGATAACCTTAAGACCTTTACAAACTTCGAGCCCCTTTCAGAAGAGGAGCTGGCAATTGTGAACGAAGTTACTCAGGAAATCCTGGCAATCCCTCAGATCGGATGTACTGCATGTAAGTACTGTTGCGACGGCTGTCCTCAGCATATCAGCATTCCTGATGTATTCAGAACCATCAATACCTTAAGACGTTATCCGGACGACTGGAGGTCCAAGAACTTCTATTCCGGACTCATCCAGCGCAACGGAAAGGCTTCGGACTGTATCGGCTGCGGTCAGTGCGAAGGCGTTTGCCCTCAGCACCTTCCTATCATTCAGCTTTTGAAGGAGGCATCAGAAATTCTTGATGCATAACTTCCCTGTTCCTGAGGATTGGCCAACAACTTCTATTATTCCATTGACTGGCAGAAAGAGGCAGAACACATGGACTTTAGCAGATATGAGAAATATGATTTTGATACCAGAAGCGCATTTAACATGGCCACCGGTTACAAGGAGCGCAGCTACAAAAATCACTGGCACTCCTATGGCGAGATCATTTTAGTCGGACCAGGTGAGACCAATATCTACAGCGTCAATCAGGGTACCTACCACCTGGTGGAGGGAGACTTCATCCTGGCATGGCCCATGGAGATGCATTCCATCGTGGACGCGGACAGGGAAAATGCCCTGATAATCCAGTTCAGTAACGCCTTTGTGAATTCTCTTTTTGACCTCCAGAGGATCATGCACTTTTACCGAAACCTGCATGTCATCTGCATAAACAGTCATCCTGACTTGGTAAAAGAGCTGACGGTGATAGTCTACAAAATGAAAGATGTCTTTTTCAGTAACCAGTCAAATCGTGAACTGACCTGTTGCATGCTGCTAATGGAGTTCATGAAGGTTTTGGATGAGCACAGGGAAGAGTTTGCACCGGAAATGAGTTCGGATTCTCGGGACCCTTACGAAGATGACGTTATGCACAGGCTCGTTCTTGTTACTGATTACATTAAGAACAATCTCACAGCCGATGACCTGTCCCAGGGTGCCATGGCTCAGATGGCGGGCATAAGCAGAGAGTATTTTTCCAGGATATTCAAGAATGTCACCGGTATGAACTACACCAAGTGGCTTAACATGATAAGGCTTGAAAAGGCTACGGAGCTTCTTGCCAACGAGAAGATGTCCCTGACGGAGGTTGCCATGCTCTCGGGGTTCCAGAGCATACCAAGCTTTAACAGGGTATTCCACGAGGATAAGGGAATGTCACCCGGTGAGTACAGGTCACTGTTTGTAGGGAACATGGAGAAATAAAAAAGGATTGGGATCATGTTTTTTAAGAAGACAGAAACAAAAACCTATGACAAAGAAAACGAAAAGCCCGTGATCAAATGCAGCATCTGCAACGGCGAACAGGTGGCGGGATTTCAGAATATCCACACCGGTGCCTTCAAGGAAGTGATGCTGATCCGGACCAGGGGCAATTTGTCTTCTTTTATGAAAGAGTACGGTATAACCGGAGATATTGAGAAGATCTATTAACGGATGGTGTAGCTTACGCTAAACTCTGCCTTTGGAGCCAGGGTGTTTGCGTATTCTCTCTCGTTTATCTGTCCTGTAAAGCCTACTCTGTCGCATCTGCCGTACCAGGGCTCTATGCACACAAAGGGAGCCTTTTTCCCGGCGGGAGACCATACTCCAAAAAGCGGAGCATCGAAGGCTACAGTCAAAAGTTCTTTTCCTGTGGCATCAATAACTGTCACAGCATCGGCCTGGCGATCTTCCAGGATAAGCGCATCCTCATCGAAAAGTTCATAGGACAGGTCCAGCTTGCCCTCTGTAAGAGAAAGCTCTTTTACCCTGTCAGAAAGACATCCGCTGCCGTCGTCTGCGATGATTCCGGACCTAAGTGGTGAAGCCAGAGGCTGTCCATTTTTGGTGAAAAGTAGCCTGTCCTTGGTCAGGTCGCAGTTAAATGCCGGATGTCCGCCTATGGAAAAAGAGATCTCGCTGTCTGCATGATTTATCACCTTCCAGAGGACCTCTACGCCGTCGCTACTGAGTTTGTAGCCAAGCTGAAGGATGAAGGCGAAGGGATATTTGGCAAGGGTGTCCTCGTTTTCCTTAAGTTCAAACCAGAGTTCGTCTTCTGCCTTGGACAGGAGTGTAAAGTCCATATCACGGGCAAAACCGTGCTGGGACATCTCGTAAACCTTGTCCTTCCACCTGGATTTCTTTTCCCAGTAATTGCCTACAAGGGGGAAGAGGACCGGTGATGTGCGCCCCCAGAATTTAGGGTCAGCCTGCCACATGAGCTCGACTCCGTCCTTTTTGAGGGAACGGATCTCGGCGCCGTGGTCTGAAACTGTGAGAGTATAGGTGCTGTTTGAGATTGTGTATTCTTTCATTTTGACCTCGCTAAATTGGGTGATTGTATAGTTTCATATGGCGTCAATATTTCTTTTGACACCTATATCATTATATTATAATCAAATATTACAATGGTGGGAATGGTCACAAAATTTCCTTAATTGTCTGATATAATCAGAGTTTAATAAATATTGTTGGGTAAATTTGACATCGGAAGGAGAGACTATGAAAGACACTACCAAGAAAAGATGCGATTTATTGACAGAGAACTATGAGGTGATCCACAAGGGATTCTGGCTGGAGAACAGCCTTATCACCGCAGTTGCAGCTTCTGCCTTTGCTGAAAAGGGCCTGGTGGCTGACTCGGAGGTACTTAAGGAAGCCAGGAAGATCTTAAGGAAAAAGCAGGGGGCTTTTTCTGAGCTTCGCGGAAACAACGAGCTGATTCTTTCTGCCAAGATGGCCTTAAGTGCTGATCCTGAGCAATATGTCGATGACGTTATAGAGGTTTACAAAAAGCTTCAGCAGGGTAAGTTCTGGAGTTCCGGCTACAGGGCTCTGGCAGCCATGACCATCTGCGACAGTGGAAGATTATCAGAGGCTGATGATATTGTTGAGCGCACCAATATGATCCTGAAGGGCATGAAGAAGGAGCATATGTTCCTGACCAGCGACGAGGATACCTGCTTTGCTGTCCTTCTTGCCATGACTAACAAGAATGTTGATGATATCCTGACGGAACTTGAAGATACTTTCCGGTACATTAAAAAGAGCTTTGCGCTTCATGAGAATGCGTCCTATTCCCTGAGTCAGGTCCTTACTTCTTATGATGGGAATTCTGAGGGAAAAAGAGAGAAAGCACTGGAGTACTTTGATGCCTTTAAGGAGGCTGGCGCCAAGTACGGCAAGAATTATGAGCTGGCATCCATCGGAACACTGATCGGACTTGAGGGCAACATGGATGATATAGTTTCAGAGATCATCGAGATTGCTGATTACATCAAGGGTTATAAGGGATTCAAGATGTTTGATATGAGCAAGCAGACAAGGCTTATGTTCGGGACCATGATCGTTTCAAGCCTGAACGATTCAGGTGACAACAAGACCGGGGCTTCTGTTGTAAGCGGAGTCATTGCAAGAGTCGTAGCTGAACAGATTGCAATGTTCTGTGCTATCATGGCAGCTTCCGCAGCAAATTCTGCTTCGAACTGATGTAGAATAGTTTTGTGATCGGCCTCGTGAAGAGTTGGTTTAATTAAAAAGACTAAGGCAAACCAGGATTTGCCTTAGTCTTTTTTTCGGGAAATAATTGAAAATCATCGGAAATTCAGGGCGCTTCCGCCTATCTTTTTGCTCTCATATACACCGCTGTCTGCCAGTTTGTAGAGTTCATCGAAGGAGCGTTTTTCGCCTTTTTTGAAGAAGACTGCACCTGCGCTGACACAGATTTCTCTGTCTTCAAGTTCCGGAACTTCCATCTTGGCGATTCCTTTAAAGACACGGTCCATAACCACTTTCCCGGCTTTTTTATCCTGCAGATTCATAACATATACGGCATACTCATCGCCGCCCAAACGGAAGATGATATCTTCATCCCTGAAGGTGATCTTTAATACGTCCGCAATCCTGCGAAGAACCTTATCACCCACATTATGGCCTAATTCATCATTGATGTTCTTGAACTTGTCCACATCCAGGATGCAGAGCATTCCCACTTTGTTGTTTGCCATGGCGTCGATCACTTTTCGTTCGCCGCTGCCACGGTTCAGAATACCTGTCATCATATCGGTGCTTGCCAGTATCTCAAGATCCTGTCGCTCCTTTGCTGAGGCCACAACATCGTCTACGTTTTTGAAACCGGCCAGCACATCGCTGTTAGGAATATTGGTGTTGATGGGAATATACGTGAACTGATAATAGTGGACTTCGCCTTTATCCATAACACGGTAACTGGAAACATACTCTGAATTATCAACCAGCCTATTTTTGATTGTGTCCAGAGAGATTGCATCATACATCCATTCCTGATCCTCTGAATACACACGATCCTTTACGTACTGCTTATAGAGTACATCGTAGGAATATACCTTTTCGCCGGCTCCTTCCATACCTTTTGTAACATAGCCGTCCAGCTTTAAGATCACTACATCACCGGTCTGGGGATTGATCTTGAAGATATTGTAGTAATCGCGGCTTAAGGT
>DFGW01000247.1 GCA_002372465.1 Butyrivibrio sp. UBA3740 | reverse complement strand
CATCGTAAGGATGAGCTTAGGGATGTGTATAAGTCAATTGCGAAAATCAACAAGAAGTCCCCTCTTTATTTACTTACAGACGACGATGCTTCACGCAACGATGCTATAGATATAAAAGAAAAGGCAAGACAGCTTCAGGGATCTATCAGAAGGCTCAGTGATCATGAAGATAAATCTTCATTGAACCACACTTCCGCTTTTACTACCGATGATGACAAAGTCCTTGCTTCTTATATTGGCAAGACTCCCGATCAGGATATTGAAAGTGCCCAGTTTGATATTGAAGTCAGCCAGCTGGCCAGCAGCCAGGTTAACCGCGGTATATTCCTTCCCAAGGATTCCAGCGGACTTGCAGCCGACAACTATGCTTTTGATGTCAGGATAAACGGTCAGGAATTTGAATTTCAGTTCAGCATTTACCAAAACGACAAGAACAAAGATGTTCAGGACAAGCTGGAAAAGCTCATCAACAAGGCGAACATCGGACTGAATGCCCAGGTCATCGAGGAAGACAACAGATCTGCTCTGGAGATCACATCAAGCCACACGGGACTTCGCCCCGGAGAAGTCAGTCAGTTCGAAATTTTTGAATCCAACAGTGGTCTTGCAGGCGGAGCCATTGAGTACCTTGGACTTGATAAGGTCGCTGCCCCTGCTACCAACGCACACTTTACATTAAACGGTGAGGACCGCGTTGCAATATCCAACCATTTCACCGTAGGTGGCAAGTTCGATATAATGCTTAAGGAGACAACTCCTTTTAATTCACCCATACATGTAGGCGTCAAGAAGGACAACGAAGCACTGCTCAAGCATGTTACTTCTCTTATTGACAACTACAACAACTTCATCAGGGACACATCGGGAATAGCTGATGACAAGTTCAAGAGCAGCAAGCTCAAATCCGAGGTTGTGGGCATAGCCCGGCAGAATCTGGCAAACAGCGAAGATCTTGGAATCAGACTTGAGAGTAACGGAACACTTTCAATTGACGATGAGCTGCTCAGGCAGGCCGTTTCCAGCGGAGACAGCATGGCAGCCCTCGAACCGGTCAGCGCCTTTGCAGATGCTCTTATCGAGAAGACAAAAGACATCTCGGTAGACCCCATGAAGTACGTTGACAGACCGGTAGTCAATTACAAGAACCCTGACAGCCGCGATTATTCATCACCTTACATCACCAGCGAATACTCAGGCATGATGTTCAACAATTACTGCTGAGCAGAGCACTTGATGAGGTATTGTCGAATCTAGTGCGAGCCATGGGTTCACACTTAGCGAGGTATTTTCGAGCTTAGTGTGTATCCCATTCCTAGCGCTTTGAGTCTCTCTGCTGCAGAAGAGGTGACTTGAAATAATACAGGAAGCCCCCGTGTATCATATGCATGGGGGCTTCGTCGTTGTTGTTATAAAGGAGCTCGTCCAAAGCGCCATTTATTCTTTATGCTCTGCTGGCATCAAGAGCTTCTCTTATGATCTGGTCCATGTTGTAGTACTTGTACTGGCCAAGTCTTCCTCCGAAGATGATCTTCGGAAACTCCTTTGCCATCTCCTTGTACTTCTGATAAAGCTCATTGTTCTTATCATCGTTCATCGGATAATAGGGCTCATCGCCCTTCTTCCAGTCAGCCGGGTACTCCCTGGTGATGATGGTGCCCTTGCCCTGTCCGTACTCGAAGTGCTTGTGCTCGATTATCCTGGTGTAGGGGATCTGCCTCTCTGTGTAGTTCACAACAGCATTGCCCTGATAGTTATCAACCTCAGGAAGGTCCTCAGTCTCAAATCGAAGGGACCTGTACTCCAGTGTTCCAAGCTTGTATCCAAAGAATTCATCGATCATTCCGGTGAACACAATTCCCTCAAAGCCATCGCCCTCTACCGACTCAAAGGGCTTTACAGGAAGATTGTTCTCAAGCTTAATGAAATCATAGTAGTTAACGCCGGTTCTTACAGTGATGGTTCCAGGGAGCTTCTCTACGCCCTCACCCATAAGCAGGAGCTTTTCCACAAGAGCTGTGTAGCCTCCAATGGGGATTCCCTGGTAGCGGTCGTTGAAGTAATTGTTATCGTAGATGAACCTCATGGGAAGTCTCTTGATAATGAAGGAAGGAAGCTCCTTGCAATCTCTTCCCCACTGCTTCTCGGTATAGCCCTTTACAAGCTTCTCGTAGATGTCCCTTCCAGCAAGGCTAAGAGCCTGTTCCTCAAGATTATCCGGTGAAAAGACATCTGTACCCTTTTCACTGTTTATCCTCTTGATCTCCTTATCAGCCTGCTCTTTAATGATTGCCTTTGCTTCATCGGGAGTCTTTATATTCCACATCTTGCTGAAGGTATTCATGTTGAAGGGCAGATTGTAAAGCTCATCTTTATACGCTGCCACCGGGCTGTTTATGTAGTTGTTAAACTCAGCAAATCTGTTGACATAATCCCACACTTCCTTGTCTGAGGTGTGGAAGATGTGGGCACCGAACTTGTGGACATTGATGCCCATCCTGTTCTCGGTGTATACATTTCCACCGATGTGATCTCTTTTATCTATAACAAGAACACTGCCGCCCTTTGCTGCAATCTCATGGGCAAACACAGCGCCGAAAAGGCCCGCGCCAACTATTAAATAATCGTATTTCATAACTGTCCTCTCTTCGCATATGCAAAATAAAAAGCTCCGTGGTGTATTATACCACAGAGCTTTCATTTTTTGTTTTTAATAAGGTTAGTCAGCCTGGTACTTGTCAAGCTGTGAGAAATCGCCCATCATGTCGAGGATCTTCTTACGACCAACCTTGTTAAGCTTTACATACTGCTGCATAACACGGTTCTCAACAATCTTCTTGCCAAGATCTGTTCCCTGCTCAAGTGTTGAAAAATCAACAGGGTTAAGATTAAGACGATCACACATTTTGATTACTGTTCCGTAAGCCATTCCCTCAATTCCCCTATCTAATGCTGTTACAAGTGTGCTGTATGGAATAGACATATCTATCGCAAACTGTCTAACACTTTTATACTGTGAAAGAATTTCTCTTTTTAAAATTTCGGCTTTTGTCATGTCCTTTACCTCCTTACTTATTTTTACTTGTGAAATCTCTTTCCTTTTGCAATCAATAGAATAACACATAGACGTTTTTTCGTCATTCACTTTTTGGGGGAATTTTCGAATAAAAATTTAGAGAGATTGCCTACGGATTTTTGGCATTTTAACGAAAATACACCTTATAACAAGAATTTGCGAAAGTGTT
>DFGW01000115.1 GCA_002372465.1 Butyrivibrio sp. UBA3740 | reverse complement strand
ATTCAACCGCAAGATCATCGTTGTTAAGTATGGCGGAAGTGCCATGAGCAATGAGGAGCTTCAAAAGAACGTCATCACAGACGTAACTTTGCTTAAACTGGTTGGCTTTAAGCCAATAATTGTCCATGGCGGCGGAAAGGCCATCAGCTCATGGGTCAACAAGGTGGGAAAAGAGGCTGAGTTTGTAAACGGACTTCGTGTCACTGATTCAGAGACCATGGAGATCGCAGAGATGGTCCTTGGAAGAGTAAACAAGCAGCTTGTGACCATGGTTCAGGAGCTTGGAGTTAAGGCTATCGGAATCAGCGGAAAGGACTCGGGGCTTTTACATGTAACCAAGAAGCTATCCGGAGGCCAGGATATAGGCTATGTTGGAGATGTAGACAAGGTTGATCCTAAGGTTCTTTACGATCTTCTGGACAATGACTATCTGCCTATAGTTGCTCCTATTGGTCTGGATGACAACTTTGATACCTACAATATCAACGCAGATGATGCTGCCTGTGCCATAGCTAAGGCTGTGGGCGCTGACAAGCTGGCATTTCTTACAGATATTGAGGGTGTTTATAAGGATATCAATGATCCTTCAACCTTTATTTCAAGACTTACCTGCTCAGAGGCAGATGCCCTGATCGCCGGCGGAAACATCGGCGGAGGCATGCTTCCCAAGCTCGGAAACTGTACAGATGCTGTAAAGGGCGGCGTTAACAGAGTCCACATCCTGGACGGAAGGATTCCACACTGCCTGCTGCTTGAAATCTTTACCAACAAAGGTATCGGAACCATGTTTATGCCGGACCATGACGAGGAGAAAGTATCATGAGTGAATTGATGAAACAGTACATAGACGAGGCGGAAAAAGCTCTTTTGCATACCTATAACAGGTATCAGATCGTGCTGGATAAGGGAGAGGGAGTTTACCTCTATGACCTGGATGGCAACAAATATCTGGATTTTGTGTCCGGTATTGCTGTATTTGCTCTTGGTTACCACTACAAGGACTACGATGATGCCTTAAAGGCTCAGATTGACAAGCTCCTTCACACCTCTAACTACTATTACAATGTTCCTGCCGTTGAAGCTGCCAAAAAGATCAAGGAAGTATCCAAAATGGACCGGGTTTTCTTTACCAACAGCGGGGCTGAGGCAGTGGAAGGTGCTCTTAAGGCTGCCCGTAAGTATGCCTTTTTAAAGGATGGAAGAACTGATCACGAGATCATAGCCATGAACCACTCCTTCCACGGAAGGACCTTCGGAGCTCTTTCTGTAACAGGCAATCCGCATTACCGCGAGGCCTTTGAGCCCATGATCGGCAATATTAAGTTCGCCGACCTGAATGACTTTGACAGCGTTTTAAAGTGCGTAAATGACAAGACCTGCGCCATTATCCTTGAGACTGTTCAGGGAGAGGGCGGAATTCATCCTGCTACTGAGGAGTTTTTAAAGAGCGTCAGAAAGCTCTGCGACGAAAAAGACATACTGCTTATCCTGGATGAGATCCAGTGCGGAATGGGCAGGACCGGATACATGTTTGCATGGCAGAAGTACGGCATAAAGCCTGATATCATGACAACTGCCAAGGCTTTGGGCTGCGGAGTTCCTGTAGGAGCCTTCCTTATGACAGAAAAAGTCGGCGCCGCTTCACTGGTTGCAGGAGACCATGGAACCACCTACGGAGGCAATCCTTTTGCCTGTGCGGCCGTGGGCAAGGTACTTGATTTATTTAGTGAGGACCATATAATAGAGAATGTGAATCAGGTGGCTCCATATCTTGAGAAGCGCCTCGATGAACTTAAGAACAAATATGACTTTATCATTGACAGAAGAGGAGCCGGACTTATGCAGGGACTTGTCTTTGACAGACCTGTGGCAGAGGTCATCGGCAAGGCTCTTTCAAAGGGACTGATCCTTATAAATGCAGGCTCTGATATTATCAGATTTGTTCCACCACTGGTGATCACTAAGGAGAATGTTGATGACATGATCAGTATCCTTGATTCATGTCTGGAGTCTATATGAAGTTAAGAGTCAGGATTATTTCTATAATACTACTTGCTTGCGCTCTGGCGGGCACTTATATCTATGCCCGCTCAGACAGGAGCATTTTCGAGGATTATTCCTTCTTTAACAGGAATAAGACCACAGTCAGGCTGTGGTACACAGATGATTCCCTAACACCATATCTTCAGAGTAAGGCTGTTGCCTATTCTGAGTCTAACAGCAAGGTTCGTATCGAGCCTGTTCTGGTTTCCGGCCTTGAATATCTTGAGGCGGTCAATAAAGCTTCCGTAGATGAAGATAATTACCCGGATCTTTATATCATAACAAACGATTCTCTTGAAAAGGCCTATTTAGCAGGGCTTGCCATGGAGATTGAACATCCGGATACTTTCCTTAAGGACAATATTTTTCCTGCCGCGGCCATTGATTCCGTGACCTATAAAGGCAAGAAGATTGCTTATCCTTTCTATTTTGAGACCAGTTCTCTGATCTACAACAAGACTTATCTTGAGAACATGGCTGTGGAGTCAATGCAGTCTGAGATTGATCAGGCTGAGGGCGAAGCTGCCCAGGCTGAGGCTGATGAGGCTTCGGATGAGGAACTGGCACAGGACACTGAAGAGGCAGCTTCGGAGGATGTCAATCCTGAGATAACTCAGGGCATGATCGATGAAGCTGTTGCCCAGTCACTGCCCCTTAGCATTTCCGATATCCTTCAGTTTGCCCAGAGCTACAACGCTCCCGAGCAGGTAGAAGCTGTCTTTGAGTGGGATGTGACAGATATCTTCTACAATTATTTCTTTGTTGGAAACTATATGAATGTTGGTGGACAGGCAGGAGACGATGTCAGTCAGATTGACATTTATAACCCGGATACCATCAGCTGCATGAAGATCTACCAGCAGCTGAACCAGTTCTTTGCTATTGATCCCGAGTCCATCAACTACGACAATGTCGTTCAGGATTTCGTTGATGGCAAGGTGGTATTTACCATTGCTACCACGGATATTATCAAGAAGATCAATGATGCCAAGGCACAGGGCGAGTGTGATTTCGACTTCGCTGTAGCTGATATGCCGGGACTTACCGATGAATTTGGCTCACGTACCATGTCAGTAACCAACTGTCTTGTGGTAAACGGCCTTTCTGAGAATGCTTCCCAGGCCAATGATTTTGCAAGATATCTTTGTACCGATAATTCCGGCGATATCTACAAGCTCAGTAACAAACTGGCTGCTCACTACGGTGTTCAGTATGACGATATGAACCTTGCCACCTTTGTTTCTGTCTATGCAGATTCAGTTCCTATGCCCAAGACCATCGAGACCAGTAACCTCTGGATGGAGCTGGAGATTGCTTTTACCAAGATCTGGAACGGTGAAGACGCCAATTCTACTTTGAAACAGGTTTCCGAGAGTATTATGACTCAGGTAACCGGAACTCCTTATTCTGAGGAGACGCTTCCTGACCCTGATGACGAGGCCATCACAGCAGGGCTTACGGAAGATGACGATTGATGATATTGAAAAAAACTTTTTAATCGAATAGAATAGTAAGGCATGGATGGGGTCCTCTTATATGGAGGAAACATGCGAAAAATATTTATAACTGCAGCAATTATGCTGTGTTTGTTAACCGGTTGTTCATCAAGAAATGCTGAAGTGGTACTGACTGACGTGGCTTTGGAAGAGGCTGCGGATAGGACTGAAGGGTCGGGAAAAGAAATTTCGGAAGAACCTGGGGATTCCGTTCGGGTAGAAAACCCGGAAGATTTGCCAGGTCCCGAAGAGGAAAAAAGTCTTGCTGAACCGGAGAAGATCGCTGTGTTCATATGCGGAGCTGTGAACTTACCGGGGGTCTACGAGCTACCGGAGACGAGCCGTATCAATGATGCCATAGAGGCGGCAGGTGGTTTTTCTAAGGATGCTGACAGGACTTACATCAATCTGGCAGCGAGGATTACTGATGGCATGAAGCTTAAGGTGCCAACCCTGGATGAGGCTTTGCTTCTTTCAGATGGAGGAAACAGTGATGAATCCGGCTTTAGCTCTTTTGACAAAGGGCTGACGGGAGGCGCTGACGGCTCTTTTAACGGGGCAGAGGCATCCGGAGCCGGCCTTGTGAATATCAATACCGCAACTGCAGAGCAGCTTAAGACTCTGCCGGGAGTGGGCGATGGCATAGCAGGTAGGATCATAAAATATCGGGAGGAAAACGGAGCTTTTAAGACCAAAGAGGATATCATGAAGGTATCCGGGATCAAGGATAAGCTCTTTTCCAGGATTAAGGACACTATAACAGTTTAATATATGGAATGGTGAAGGAATGAGCAAGAAAGCGCTTGTAGTTGACGACGAGAAAGCAATCGTAAAGGGAATAAAGTTCAGTCTTGAACAGGATGATATTGTTGTGGATTGTGCCTATGACGGGCAGGAAGCTCTTGATATGGCCAGGGCCAATGAATACGATATCATTCTTCTTGATGTTATGCTTCCCGGGCTTTCAGGCTTCGAAGTTTGTCAGCAGATCAGGGAGTTTTCAAACGTGCCTATCATCATGCTCACAGCCAAGGGCGATGACATGGACAAGATACTGGGGCTTGAGTACGGCGCAGATGACTATATCACAAAGCCCTTCAACATCCTTGAGGTAAAGGCCAGGATCAAGGCCATTATCAGAAGGACCAACAGAGGCGCAGAGGCTGAGAAGGTTATGACCTTTGGAGACCTTAAGCTCAACGAGGAATACAGAAGAGTTTTTGTTAAGGATAGAGAGATCAACGTAACCAGCAGGGAATATGAGCTTTTAGAGCTCCTTGCATCACACCCCGGCAAGACCTACTCAAGGGAAGAGCTTCTTGAGACCATCTGGGGCAAGGACTATCCCGGAGATGAGAGAACTGTTGATGTTCATATCAGAAGACTTCGCGAGAAGCTTGAGATTAACCCAAGCGAGCCAAAATACGTAAGAACTAAATGGGGCGCCGGATACTACTTCCAGGCATGATTATGGATAAAAGTTTTAGAATCGGTAATGTACTTAAAAGTCTAAGAGTCAGGTTCTTTATAATTGTCTTTTTCACCGGGCTGGTGTCATGCCTGGTGATGCATTCTGTCATTCTTTCCAGCTATGAGGACCGTGCTGTCAACGTCAAGTCCACAGAGGTCCAGAGACAGCTGAGGATTCTGGCAAATCATCTTATTGTTTCAAATTATTTACAGGATACCTCCTCGGAGGTCATAAATGCTGAGATCGATATGCTGGCCAACCTTTATGAAGGCCGTGTTATCGTTATTAACGATGACCTTAAGGTTGTAAAGGACACCTACAACATCAGTCAGGGGAAGACCATTATCTCTGAGGAAGTGGTCAATTGTCTGAAGACCGGCTCCAAGGGAACTGTGTCCAAGTACGACAGTGCCAACGGCTATATTGAGGTTGTTACCCCCATCATTGAGAGTGAAGTCATTGAGGAGGAGGACGTATCTGTATCCGGCAAGACAAGTGAAGTGGTGCGAGGAGTTCTTTTGACAAGTGCTTCCAGCGATACCATTGCCACAACCCTTGAAATCTTAAGCCGCCGTGCCAATATCCTTGAAGTTGTGATCATTTTATCTATTTTGATATATGCAGCTGTGGTGGCATATCTGCTTCTGAAGCCCTTCGACAGGATAACGGCTGCTATCAATGATGTGAAGGCAGGCTACACCGACGAACCTATCGTTGGCCCCAATTATATCGAGACTGAGCAGATCATTAATGCCTTCAATGCGCTTCTTAAGAGAATGAAGGTCTTGGACGATTCACGTCAGGAGTTTGTATCAAACGTCTCCCATGAGCTTAAGACCCCTATTACCTCCATGAAGGTACTGGCTGATTCTCTTTTGGCCCAGGATGATGTTCCCAATGAGGTTTACCGGGAGTTCATGTCGGATATCGGCGCAGAGATTGACAGAGAGGACAAGATCATCAACGACCTTCTGGCTCTTGTCAAAATGGACAAGAAGGCTTCCGGGCTTTCCATTTCATCGGTGGATGTGGTGGCGCTTACTGAGGTTGTCTTAAAGCGTCTTCGTCCCATTGCAAGGCAGCACAACATTGAGCTTACCCTTGAGAGTAAAAGAGCTATCACTGCGGAGATCGATGAGGTTAAAATTTCACTTGTTATCATGAATCTGGTGGAAAACGCCATTAAATACAACAAAGATGAAGGCTGGGTAAGGGTTGAGCTTGACGCTGATCATCAGTATTTCTATGTGAAAGTCATCGACTCAGGTGTAGGAATTCCTGCAGATTCACTGGATCATATTTATGAGAGATTCTATAGGGTGGATAAGTCCAGGTCCAGAGAAATCGGCGGAACAGGACTTGGCCTTGCTATTGCCAGAAATGCTGTCATCATGCACAGAGGCACCATAGACGTTGAGAGTACACCCGGCGAAGGAACCACCTTTACTATGAAGATTCCGCTTATAAACAGTGCATCAGCTAAATGACCGAAAGTGGGACTAAGAGATGTTACGAAGATTTAAAGCTTTGAAAAACAGAATAGCTCTTTTCCTGGTGCCGGCACTGGCTCTTTTGCTGGTTGGATGTGAGAGAAGGGCGCCTATGGATCCAGATGCCTTTAAGCTCTTTTACGTAAACAACAGCGAGACCGGGATTGTGGCAGTGGAATATGATATACAAAGCGACCTTTCGGATACCGATGCAGTGATAGGAGAGCTTATTGAGCAGCTGGGGAAGATGCCTGAGCGCCTTCAATACGAGGCTCCGCTGACCGGAGATGTGAATCTTATCGGCTATTCCTTAAGCGATAAGCTCCTGACCCTGAACTTCGGAATTCAGTACATGGACATTGGCCGTACTGTTGAGATTCTGGACAGAGCAGCCATTGTCAGGACCTTTACCCAGATCCGGGATATAGAGTATGTGAATTTCCAGGTGGAGGGAACTCCACTTACCGATCACTACGGCAACATCATCGGAAATATGTCTGCTGATACCTTTATCTTCAACGTTGGTAACGAGATCAATACCTATGAGAAGGTGGAGCTTAAGCTGTTCTTCTCCAACGAGGCAGGGGATAAGCTTGTTCCTGTTTACAGATCCGTTGTTTACAACAGTAATATCTCCATGGAGAGACTGGCTGTTGAGCAGATCATTAAGGGACCCAATACAGATATCTGTTATCCCACCATCTCCAAGGATACCAAGATCAACAGCGTTAACGTGCGAGACGGAGTCTGCTATGTGGACTTTGACCAGGCTTTTCTGACTCAGCCCTACAGCGTCAGCGCAGAGGTTGCCCTTTACTCCATAGTGAACACCATAGCGGAGTTTTCCGATGTAAATAAGGTGGCATTTTCAGTAAACGGAGAGGCTACCTTCAACTTCATGGACTTCGAGATTTCCGGTCCCTACGAGAGAAATCTGGATATTATTGAATAAAGGCGCAAACTTATTTTTTTGATTTAGGAGTATTATATGAAACGGCCGTTATGCCTTCTGGCAATTCTTTTAACGGCGGCTGTCTTTATCTATCTTGAGCTTTGCTTATCTGATATTACAGGAAGTATACCTTCTGAGGGCGATGGGAGAGAAGCTGTCCTGACCGGACAGGTTCAGGGAAAAGAGTTTCGAAAGAGCTTTTCCGGTGATATACTTCCTGTGATCTATTTGTTTCCAAAAAGTCAGAATGATCAGGATATTTCGGATTTATATCTTATCCAGTGTTATCTGGATTCTTGTGATTCTTTGCCTGCCATTGGGCAGTTCGTTGAACTCTCGGGCAGGGTAAAGATCTTTTCGCCCCCAACCAATCCGGGGGAATTTGACAGCCGTTTATATTATTCAACTTTAAAAATTTCATACAGACTTACCGGGTGCAGTATTCTGCGACAGGGTGGCAATCCCGACCGGTACAAAGAGACCCTGTTCAGGGTAAGGACATTCCTTGAAAATGCCCTGGATATGAGCCTTTCCGAGGAGGATTCTGCCATCATGAAGGCCATGCTACTGGGAGATAAAGCCTTTATGGACTCCGACTTAAAAGACATGTACAAGGACAATGGGATCATTCATATCCTTGCGGTCAGTGGGCTTCACATATCTATCATTGGCATGGGCTTATATGAACTTTTAAAACGCCTGGGGCTTCGCATCGCAGGAAGTGTGGACAGGCTCCTTGGAGGAAGCTGGCTGGAAAAGCCATTTTTCTGGAACCTGGCCCCTGCGATTATCGCAATAGCTTTTATGTATTCCTATGGCATCATGTGCGGAATGGGAACCTCCTCCTTCCGAGCTATCTGCATGTTTACCCTTCGCCTTATGGCACCTCTTGCCGGGAGAACCTACGATGTGCTCAGCGCCCTTGCCCTTGCAGAAATCCTGCTGCTTCTGGATCAGCCCCTGTACCTGTACAACAGCGGCTTTTTATTCTCTTTTGGAGCTGTTGTTGGGATCACAGTGATCAAACCTATACTTTCTCCAGCCCGAATCCTGGCAGGAGAAGAGGATATGAAGATGAAATTCGTCGATGGTAAGGATAGGAGTGGTCTGTCGGTAAATCTCGTAGGAGAAAAGGTAAATTTCCCAATGGTTTTTGATGCTTTTGGACACACCTTTGATTTTATGGCCCTTGCCTTGGGTCTCTTAGATGGCCTCAAGTCCTGCCTGGCAATTACCGCTGTTACCCTGCCTGTATATGCGTGTTTCTACTATACATTTCCTCTTCATTCTATGGTGCTGAACCTTTTGGTCATCCCTCTCATGGGGGTGCTTATGATGTCCGGAATTGTATGCATGCTGCTAAGTGCAGGTTTGATGACGCTTTTTCCGTGTGCTTTTTCTCTACCACTACTGCCGAAGATGCCCGGTGCTTTGGTACATCTTATCCTGGCTTTTTACAGGTGGCTCTGCTCGGGAAGAACTATAAGGAGCGGCTTTACCTGGTATATGGGGCACTCACACAAGTGGCAGGTGCTTCTTTATATGATGCTGGTGGGAGGATTTATGCTATTGTCCGGAGGACTGAAGAACCAGGAATTTGCGAAAAAGGTTCGTAAATATGGACATAACTTTCGCTATATGGACATTTTCCGCGCCTTAATCCTAGCTATGGCTGTGCTGGTGCTGACTTTCCGCGCTGATCCCGACCTGGAGATAGATATGATAGATGTGGGACAGGGAGATGGGATAGTGATCTCCTGTGAAGGAAAGCATATGCTTATTGACGGAGGAAGCACCTCGAAAAAGAATGTGGGGAAATACCGGATAATACCTTTTCTTAAGTATAAGGGAATCGGCACTCTTGACGCTGTGGTCATGACCCATGAGGATGAGGACCACATAAGCGGAATACTTGAAGTCATGGAGGATATGGAAAAGGGCGGAATAAGGGTAATGCAGCTGATATTACCTGAGGTTTCACAAAGCTCTCGGGGAGAGAACTATAGGAAAATAGAAGCTATGGCAACAGATATTGGAATTCCCATAGCCTATATTAACACCGGAGAAGAATTCAGCCTGGGAGGCGCTTTATTCACCTGTCTTAATCCTTCGCTTAATATGGTTTCAGAAGGTGCCAACGCCTACTCAACAGTTCTTCTGATGCGCTTTGGGCAGTTTACAGCTCTTTTCACTGGGGACATGGAAGGGCAGGGGCTTGAAAATGTAAAGAAGGAGCTAAAGGCCGGAAAGGGCAGTAGCATGAAGCTGACCCTTCTCAAAGTGGCCCACCACGGCTCACAGTACACCACAGATGCACAGTTTCTGGAACTGACGAATCCATCAATTGCCATAATAAGCTGTGGTCTTAACAATTCCTACGGTCATCCCCACAAGGAACTCCTAGAGCGCCTTGATGCTATCGGTACCAGAGTGTACCGAACTGATGAGTCCGGAGAGATATGCATAAAAAAAGACGCTCATGGCGTCAGCGTGTCATTATATAAAAAACAGGGATAGGCTGTAATGCTACTTTCCCGTGATCATTTAGTTAGTCATTATTTTGCTGTCATGCTGCAACATCCCCCTTGGGGGACATTGCAGCGCAGACACTTATGTTCAAGGGAGAATGATATTTACCGGATTTCCTCCGGGAGTTCCCTTAATACCACCAGCTACCATAGCCAAATCCTTGTCGTCAAGCTTGATGATATTCTTTTTGATGTTGTTGATTTCTTTCTTCATAAGTTACGTCCTCCTAACGACATATCTTTGTTATAATAATTTATACGATTAAAATTTTCGTGTGGCAGAAAAAAATAAAAATTTTTTTCAGGAAGTGTTATATAGATGGAAATATTCAGTAAGACCAAGGGCCGGGCCCTTAAAAAGGAAGCCAGTAAAGCAATATTTCTTTGTATGCTGCTACTCCTTGTTATTACAACCGTAATTGGATTAAGCTTTTATATCTATTCCTACCTGAGGGGATATAAGCATGAGATGAATTCTCTTGCATCCTATACACTTTCCCAGTTTGAGGAAGGCTATCTCGAACAGCTTTTTGAGGATACCGAAAAGGTATATGATTCTATTCCAGAGGAGATCAGGAAGGACGCTTTTACCGATGAATACAGGGCATACCTTACGCCCCTTGTAGATAAAAAATACCTGGAATCCAGGGATAAGCTGATAAGGTGCAGAGAGAACACCAGCATTTCCAATATTTATTTTGGTTTCTATGATCTGGAATATGAAAGGCTTGTCATTGTTCTGGACGGAGATATTCAGACTTTATACTATTATCCCGGGCAGTATATTTCTAACGTTAATGGCTCCCTGGACAGCTGGGATGCTATAGTTGATTCTATCAATTCGGACTGGCGCATGTCTTTTGACTATACAAGTCTTGTAGGCCTGTCTGCCACAGACTATTATCCGATTTTTACACCGGATGATAAGCTTATGGGAATTGTAGGCATAGATACAAATATTGAGTATTTCGAAGATGACCTTCTGGTTTATATAATCCTTGTTATCCCGGCGCTTCTTATTGCATTTGGTATGCTTATGGTCTTCTTGTCAGGGACCATCGACAAGATGATCATTACCCCTGTACAGAACCTTGCAAAGGCTGCCAAGTCATTTACTTCAAGGGATAAGGTCAATGAAACAGACAGCACATGCTTTTTCAGTGATGTGACCATTGAATCCGCCCAGGAATTTGTGGAGCTTAAAGATTCCATGGTCGACATGGAGAATGATATCAACCAGTCCATCAAGGAGATAAAGCGTGTCAGCGCAGAAAAAGAGCGTCTGGCAGCTGAGATGGAGATTGCCTCCACTATCCAGCAGGCAGCACTTCCGGCAGGGTTCCCTGATCGTCCGGAATTTGACCTTCATGCCACCATGACTCCCGCTAAGGACGTGGCAGGCGACTTTTATGATTTCTTCATGCTGGATGATGACCACATGGTTATGATCATTGCTGACGTATCCGGAAAGGGCGTACCTGCAGCGCTGTTCATGATGAAGGGAAAAGAGCTTTTGAAAAACCTTGCAATAAAGGGCGGAAAACCTTCAGAAATCCTAGCAGAAGCCGGCAATCAGCTGGCAGTTGACAACGAAACCTCCATGTTCATAACCATATGGCTTGGCATTCTGGAGATAAGCACAGGCATTATAACCGCTGCCAACGCAGGCCACGAGTTCCCCTTCGTTATGGGAGAGGACGGTGTATATACAAAGTTTGCTGATCCCCATGGTGTGGTCTGCGGAGCTATAGAAAACTGCAAATACAAGGATTACACCATAACCCTTCCCAAGGGTGGCGCCCTGTTCCTTTACACTGACGGAGTGCCTGAAGCTATGAATATGTCTGATGAATACTATGGACTTGGCAGAATAGGGGAGGCTCTTAATAAAGCAGATGGCAAGCTGACTTCCAAAGAGCTGATCGCCCATATTAAAAAAGATATCGATACCTTTGCAGGTGATCGTGAGCAGTACGACGATATCACAATGATGTGCCTTATTATGAACCGGTAAAAGAGATTATGCCTGTTTTCAGACTTGATGATAATGAAATAAGCTTTCCCTTGCCTGCTCTTGCCAGAGAAGACGGTCTTTTGGCTGTGGGTGGGGATCTTTGCATGGACAGACTTATTCTGGCCTACAGTAACGGGATATTCCCCTGGTACAATGAAGGGGAGCCTGTGCTGTGGTGGTGTCCCAAGGAGAGATTTGTTATCTATCCCAAGGATATCCACGTATCTCACTCCCTTAAGAAATTCATGAAAAAACATGCTATAGGATTTCAGGTTAACAGGGATTTTGCAGATACCATGCACAGGTGCAGGATAAAGAGGGAATTCAAAGAGGGCACCTGGATTACAGATGATATGGAAAAGGCCTATGGCGAGCTTAATGCCCACAATCTGGCCCTTAGTCTTGATGCGTTTATTGATGGGGAGCTTGCCGGTGGACTATACGGAGTAAGCCTGGGAAAGTGCTTTTTTGGCGAAAGCATGTACTCCGAAAAAGAAAACGGATCCAAGATAGCTCTGGTGATGCTATCAAGGCTCCTTGAAGAAAATGATTATCTTATGATAGATTGTCAGTTTCATACTGACCATCTCGAGAGTATGGGGGGAGTGAGAATATCCTACGAGGAATATAAAAGAATTCTTGAGGAGGGTATAACGAAAAGGGGAGTCTGATCAAAATCCCGATCAGATTGCCTCGAAGAACATTCTCATATCATTGTTCTCCTGCTTCTGCTTTCTCTTATATTCAATATACATGAGAAGAGAAGTTGAGATATTCTTAAGTTCACAGCCGATGGCATCGTAGTCGCCGACCTTGAACTTTCTAACCACTACTGAAGTGAAAACTATATGCTTTTTGGTTACTTCATGTACCAGGTCTATATCGATTTCATCTCCGACATTAAATAAATAAGTATTCCTACCAACCAGAAGTGAAATGCCTCTTACAGAAAGATCGTTAACAACAAGGGACATTTTGATCTTGCCCTGATTTTGAAGGACTACTGATGCCTCTCTCTGGATCTTAAACCTTTCTGCCTTCCTGTTGTTGGCAGTGATCACTATCTCTTTTCCCTGGATAACATGGAAATCTGTTCCGGAGAAATCAACCCTGCTCATATCATCGATGTGGAACTTACGCTTGTTCCCGGTGTAGGGACTTGTGACTTCAAATGAAGCATCTGAGCAGTACTCGATGAGCTTTCCATCATAGTAGACAGGAGTGATAAGAACACCGTCGCCGTATCCTGTAAGGACAGTGGCAGTGGTATCAAATGAATTATCCTTGTAGTTCACATGAATATTCAGTTTTGTACCTGGGGTTATCGCATTTATCTTCATGAAGATGAGTATATTATTAAAATTTGATAAAATTATGATAAAATTGTTAAAAATTCGTGTCTGAAATTTGTTTACAAATAAACGAAATAATGTTCAAATAATATTTCAATCCCTTTATCAAAATGTGTTACCATTAAATAGATAATAAAGTAACCTAAAAACCACGCATCAGAGAGGTGAAGATATGTCAATAGTAGGTGCATTTATGGTTCCTCATCCCCCGATCATCCTTCCGGAAGTGGGAAAAGGAGAGGAAAAGAAGATCATAGCAACCACCAGGGCCTATGAGCAGGTGGCTGACGAGATTGCTGCTTTAAAGCCTGAGACCATAATAATCTCAAGTCCCCACAGCATCATGTATTCAGACTACTTCCATATCTCACCGGGGAGTGGTGCAAGGGGTGATATGTCCCGGTTTGGCGCAGGGCAGGTTTCCTTTAACGAAAGCTACGACACAGAACTGGTAAAAGAAATATGTCATCTAGCTACTGATTCTGCTATATCCGGGATACAGGAGTTTCCCGCAGGAACCATGGGAGAGCGGGATTCATCTTTAGACCACGGGACCATGATACCTCTTTACTTTATAAGACAAAAATATAATGACTTTAAGCTTATCCGTATCGGACTTTCGGGCCTTTCCCTTCCAATGCACTATGAAATGGGTCAGATCATCCAAAAGGCCGTAAATAACACAGGCAGAAGAGTGGTTTATGTAGCCAGCGGAGATCTGTCTCACAAGCAAAAGGAAGACGGACCCTATGGCTTTGTAAAGGAAGGTCCTGAGTATGATGAGAGGATAATGAAAGTCTGTGGCAGCGGAGATTTCGAAAAGCTCTTTGAATTCAGGGATGATTTTTGTGACAAGGCGGCTGAGTGCGGACATAGATCCTTTGTGATCATGGCAGGAGCTTTGGATGGATTGTCTGTTAAGGCAAAAGAACTGTCCCATGAAGCTACCTTTGGTGTGGGATATGGAATATGTACCTTTGATATCGGCGGTCCTGACGATAACAGACGTTTTCTTGAAAGGTGGCGCACTAAGAGACTTTCAGAGCTTGATGAAAAGCGTAAAAAAGAAGATCCATACGTAAAGCTTGCCAGATATTCACTGGAGAGCTTTGTAACAACAGGAAAGCGTATCACAAGGAAAGATATAGATAACCCTGACTGGGAGGACCTCCCTGAGGAAATCTTCTCCCAAAGAGCCGGAGCCTTTGTTTCCATTCATAAGGATGGGGCCTTAAGAGGCTGTATAGGCACAATACTTCCAACCTGCAGCTGCGTAGCAGATGAGATATTGCAAAATGCCATAAGTGCAGGAACAAACGACCCAAGATTCCCCATGATCCGGGAGGATGAGCTTGAATTTCTGGAGATGAGCGTGGATGTCTTAGATGAGCCCGAGCCCATAAGCTCACCGAATGAGCTTGATGTTAAGCGCTACGGAGTTATTGTGACCCATGGAGGAAAAAGGGGACTTCTTCTTCCCAACCTTGACGGGGTAGACACCATAGAGCAGCAGATAGATATTGCAAGACAGAAAGCCGGAATCTCTGAGTTTGAGGACTATAGCCTTGAGCGTTTTGAGGTTATACGCCACGAATAACCCTGAGCTGACACAGTAAATTTCTTTTTATAAAGGGAGAAAGCTATGCCGGTATGCGATGTTTGCCATAACGAGTGCAATTTAAATGAAGGAGCTACAGGCCTTTGCAAAGCCCGTACCTGTCGTGAGGGAACCATTGTAAGCAATAACTATGGCCTTATCACCTCTATTGCCCTTGACCCCATAGAGAAAAAGCCTCTTAATCTCTTTTACCCGGGGTCAAATATAATATCCGTGGGAAGCTATGGCTGTAACTTAAGGTGCCCCTTTTGTCAGAACCATGAGATATCTTATGATTTTGGCTTAAGATATGAATACGGCGTCAAGCATATAACTCCCGAGGAGCTGGCAGAGATTGCTAAAGAGTATAAGCCCCAGGGCAATATTGGGGTTGCCTTTACCTACAACGAGCCTCTTATAGGCTATGAGTATGTGATAGATGCCTCCAGGCAGATTCACGAAAGGGGTATGCAGACTGTTCTGGTTTCCAACGGAAATGTTTCAGAGAGGGTGGCAGAGCTGGTGATTCCACACATTGATGCCATGAACATAGACCTGAAAGGTTTTACTGACAGCTACTATAAAGATACCCTCGGTGGCGACAGGGGGCTTGTAATGGATTTTATCAGGAAAGCTGCCGAAAGCTCCCACGTGGAGGTGACATGTCTTATAGTTCCGGGATACAACGATACCGATCAGGAGATGAGGGAGCTGGCCAGGTGGATATCAGATCTTAAGGATGGAGCCGGAAGGCAGGAGATAGCTCTTCATATCAGCCGTTATTTCCCGAGATTCAAGATGACAAAGCCTGCCACGGATGTAGATAAGATCTACAGATTAAGGGATGTGGCAAAGGAATATCTGGACTATGTTTTTACCGGAAATTGCTGATGATAATTTCCTATAAATTTTATGCGTATATTTGCGGAATTATTGGTACAATAAGAGTGATAATATATGCCGTTGATGGAGGAAAAGAAATATGCTTAATGTCACCAAAATAAGAGAGGGAGATGAACTTACCATTAAGCTAAGCGGAGGAATTGATACTAACACAGCCTCCCAGCTGGAAAAAGAGGTTTATGACGATCTGAAAGTGGTCAAGAAGATAACTCTTGATTGCAAAGAACTTACTTATCTTTCCAGTGCCGGTATAAGGGTAATGATCATGATGAAAAGAGTTTTGGGTGAGCATGACGGCGAACTGGTTATCTTAAATGTGGAGGGCGGAGTCAAAGAAGTCTTCAATGTGACCGGACTTTCCACAAGCTTTGATATTGACTAATCTAAAGACTATTAATAATAAAAGACATTAAAAGACTCCCAAGCCTGTATGAGGCTTGGGAGTCTTTTATTAGGAGACGACGTGATGGCTATATCACGTTATGATACCTGTGTGTTCTGGATCCATGACTTGATATCGGATACTCCAAGGATTTTCTCAAAGCTGTCTCCGGAGGCGATTACAAGTGTAGGAGCCTGCATGATACCGAACTTCTCTACAAGCTCAGGATGCTCGTTGGCATCAAGGGTCTTGTATTCAACACCGGCCTTGTCAAGAAGGCTTCCTGCAATCTTGCAGTTAGGGCAGGTCTGCGTCTTAAAGAGCATTACTGACTCGGTATTAAGGTTTGTGATGCTGTCGTTTGATGCTTCGTTGGATTTCTTAACAGCTGCTTCTACAAAGTTTACTTCCTTGGGACCCTGGTGTGTAAGCTTGGAGTGACCAATGTTGTAAACCTTTCTGTCCTTGTACTCCTGGGC
>DFGW01000249.1 GCA_002372465.1 Butyrivibrio sp. UBA3740 | reverse complement strand
AGTCCGATATCACCGGATCCGAGGATTACAACCTCACGGCCGGGCATATATCCTTCGATATTTACAAGTCTCTGGGCTGTTCCTGCTGAGAAGATACCTGCAGGACGATATCCGGGGATATTAAGGGCTCCACGAGGTCTTTCTCTGCATCCCATTGCAAGGATAACTGCCTTTGCAGGAATCTGGAACATTCCGTCTTCTCTGTTCATGGCTGTTACGGTCTTGTCTGCTGCAATATCCATAACCATGGTGTTGAGCTTGTAATCAATACCAAGATCAAGAACCTGCTTAATGAAACGATAAGCGTACTCAGGGCCTGTCAGCTCCTCTTTGAATGTATGAAGTCCGAAACCATTGTGAATGCACTGATTAAGGATTCCGCCAAGCTCATGGTCTCTTTCCAGGATCAAAATGCTGTCATTTCCGGCTTCTTTTGCTGCTACAGCTGCTGCAAGGCCAGCAGGGCCGCCGCCTACTATAACGATATCATATGTCTTCATGACCCGCTTACCTCCCCTTTTGTTCTCTCAAGAACGATGTTTGATCTTCCGCCACTCTTGGTGATCTTCTCATAAGGAATACCAAGCTCACGGTGAAGGATCTCCATGGTCCTTGGTGAGCAGAAACCAGCCTGACATCTTCCCATTCCGGCTCTTGTTCTGCGCTTTACGCCATCAAGTGATCTGGCACCAAGAGGTCTGTGGATAGCATCCAGGATTTCTCCCTCAGTGATGGATTCACATCTGCAGATGATTGTTCCGTATGCAGGATTCTCTTTGATAAGAGCGTTCCTCTCTTCTATTGAAAGACCTTCTGTCTTCTTAACACCCTTACGTGTGCTGATCCAGTTAGCCTTCTCCTTAAGTCCCATCATCTCCTTCATCATGTTGCCAACCATCTCTCCGATAGCAGGTGATGAAGTAAGTCCGGGAGACTCGATTCCTGCGCAGTCTATGAAGTTCTTGGCATCTTCAACTTCCTTGATAATGAACTCGTGATGCTCTTCATGAGCACGAAGTCCTGCGAAGGAAGTGATAACATTTCTGATTGGAAGATTGCGAACGTGATCGCCTGCCTTTGCAATAAGATCCTCGATACCTGCTGCGGTTGTATTGTTACCTTCCTTGTTCTCAAGATCTACAGCCGTAGGTCCTACGATGAGGTTTCCGTGTACTGTAGGAGAAACAAGAACGCCCTTACCAAGCTTGGTAGGCTGTGGGAATATTGTGTGCTTAACGTGTCCGCCTACTGTCTTATCAAGCAGGCAGTAATCACCTCTGCGTTCGATAATGTGCATCTTATTTGCACTTACCATGTTGTGTATAGTATCAGCATAGACACCTGCAGCATTAACAACGTATCTTGCTACATATTCACCGTTGTTGGTGCGAAGGTGCCAGTTGCCGTCCTCGCCTTTTTTAATATCTTCAACCTCTGTGTTGAAACGGAAATCAACGCCATTCATGTTGGCATTCTCAGCCATGGCGATGTTAAGTTCAAACGGACAGATGATTCCGCTTGTCGGAGCCCAGAGTGCTCCCTCAACGTTCTCTGAAAGGTTGGGCTCCATCTCAAGAGCTTCCTCTCTGCTAAGGATCTTAAGATCCTTAACGCCGTTGGCAATACCTCTGTTATAGAGGTCCTTAAGTCCATCAATGGCTTCCTTGTGGATACATACAACCATTGCGCCGTTCCTCTTGAACGGAATATCCAGATCTTTTGCCAGATCACCCATCATCTCATTGCCTCTGACATTGAGCTTGGCCATAAGTGAACCTTCAGCTGCATCAAATCCGGCATGAACGATGGCGGAATTAGCTTTTGATGTTCCTTCACAAACATCTTCGCATTTCTCCAGCACGCAAACATTGGCTTCATAACGTGAAAGCTCTCTTGCGACTGCAGAACCGGTGACACCTGCACCGATCACGATCACATCGTATAACATAATAATCTCCTTTTTTCTGAAAAATTTCGATGAAAAAGGCGAGAGAAAGCAAACTGTGTTCCCCACAGCTAATGTGCTTACTCTCGCCTCCCATTCATTATCCAGTTAAAACAATAATACTACTTTTTGGACTTTGTGCAAGCACAAATCCTATTCGATTAGAACATTCCGGCTGCTCTGAGTGCGTTGTAAAGAAGAGATGCAACGATACCACCGCAGATAGGTGCTACAGCAGGGATCCAGCCATATGACCAGTTACCGTTCTTCTTGCCGAAGTTAGGAGCAAGGCAAAGGTATGCAAGACGAGGAGCTGTATCTCTTGCTGCGTTCATAGCGTATCCTGTAAGTCCACCGAAGGAAGCACCACAAGCAACGATTACGCCGTAAACAAGAGGCCATACAACACGGTCTTCGCCGGCAGGGATCAGAGCCAGTGTGAATACAAGAACGAATGTAGCTACGAACTCTGAAAGGAAGTTCAATACCTGGTTAGGAATTGAAGGTGCTGTGCAGAAGCAACCACGAACTACGTCGTCATTAGCTGTAGCCTTGATGTGATCTCCATAGAGAACCATAAGGATAGCTGCGCCAACAAAACCACCGAGCATCTGAGCGATGATCTGACCAACTACTGTGCTCCAGTCACCGGTTCTGATAGCGATACCGATTGTAACTGCAGGGTTGAATGCTGAAGGGCATCCCGTAAAGTTGCTCATTGCGAAAGCAGGAACCATAACGGCCATTCCCCAGCCGATAAGGATATGAACTGCTCCGCCGCCCTTGAAGCCTGACTTCTCGAGTGATACGTTACAGCAAACGCCATCACCAAGGAGTACCAGTAACATTGTTCCGATAAACTCGCCTACATAAACACTCATAAATTTTTACCCCCTTTGAGTAATATATAATAATTTTTTTCCTCACTAATTAAACAATTACTCCTTAGCCCAACCAAGAGTTGCTTTTACAGCCTGCTTCCAGCCTTTAAGCTTAGCAGCACGATCTTCTTCGCTCATCTTAGGCTCGAACTCTTTGTCGATAGCCCAATTCTTGATAACGTCTTCTTTGCTCTTCCAGAATCCAACAGCAAGACCTGCCAGGTAAGAAGCACCCATAGCTGTTGTCTCAACGCATACAGGACGATGTACAGGAGCGTTGATGATATCTGACTGGAACTGCATAAGGAAGTTGTTCTT
>DFGW01000071.1 GCA_002372465.1 Butyrivibrio sp. UBA3740 | reverse complement strand
TGATAAGCAGGAGACGGCAGTAGAGACCTATTATTCAAAGCCAACCCTGATCAATTTTGAGGATGTAATAGCTGAGACACTTACCAAAGAAGAGAAGATGGCAGTTCTGACAGGAACACCAATCTCCTTCAATATCGACATTACAGAGAACACAGAAACCGTTGATGAGTCTACCAAGAAGATCATGCAGACAAAGGTTGGATATAAGCCTGTCAGCTATTTTGACTTCCTCATCATGAAGACCAGCGGAGGAACTACTACTGTCATCAACAACACAGCAGCAGAGCTGGAAGTTGTAGTACCTATTCCTGAGCAGTTTAAGAAGGAAGGCCGTAAGTTCTTTGTAATAAGAAATCACAACGGTGTTGTTGATATCCTTGAGGATATAGGAAGTGACCCTGATACAATCACCTTCAGAACCGACAGATTTTCCGAGTATGCCATCGCATACGAAGCAATCAATGTCAACAGGCTGGTTTTAAGGGTTGTAATAGCAGCTTTTGTATCTTTGATACTGGCAATCATATGTTTTGTAAATCTTGTTAAATATAAGAGAATAGAAAGACGAGCAAGACGCAAAAATATGGTATAATATCTATACATTTTCTATTTATTGAATGAAAAAAAGAACATGAAAGGTGGGCGAGAGGAATGAGTAAGCAGTTTAGTAAGGGAACAGTCATTTTTCGTGAGGGTGAGAATGGCGAGAGCATTTACGAGGTTGTTAAGGGGACAGTAGGTATCTTTACCAACTACGGAACAGACACAGAGCAGAAACTTACTGATGTCAAAGAGGGACATATCTTTGGCGAGATGGCTCTTGTAGATGCGTTTCCGAGAAGCGCTACAGCAGTAGCTCTTGAAGACTCAGAATTATCAGAAGTAAACGTTGACGATGTAAGAGGCTATTTCGAGTCTAATCCTGACAAGATCAAGGCAATTATGACAGAGCTCGCCGGAAATCTTTCAAGACTTACTACAGATTACAACGATGTTTGCACAACTATCAAAGAGCTTTATCCTGTAAACGAGGAGCGTAAGCCTTCACTTGCTGAGAAGATCAAGAAGATTGTTTCTGTTTATGACCGCATGAGCAAGAATACGCAGCCCAGTGCAGAATTCCTTCGTGAGACCGGACAGTCAGGACATAAGGATGGCTTTGCCAAGAAGGTTGAGAAATATAAAAAGGGAACAATCATCTTCAGAGAGGGTGAAACCGGAAGATGCATGTACGATATCCACTATGGAACCATCGGCATCTACACAGGTTATGGCACACCTAATGAGAAGGCTCTTACAACACTCTATGCTGACAAGTTCTTCGGCGAGGTTGGAATGGTCGGTGACGAGCCCAGAACTGCTACAGCAGTAGCTCTTGAGGATGACACAATGCTTGAAGCTATCTATCCTGATGATTTTGAGGAGCTCTTCCAGAAGAATCCTACTAAGATTGAGATGATCATCAAGCATCTTTCCTTCAGGATCAGAAGACTTACATATGAGTATGTTAATGCCTGCAAGCTGGTTTACGATGCTGCTCAGGCTGAGCTTGAGAAATCTGTAAGCGAGGAGCTTAAGAAGAAGGCACAGGAATACTCAGCAAAACTTTACGATTAAAACCTATGCCCGCTCTTCTTAAGGAGAGCGGGCTTGTTTGTAAGTGGGGCAGACACAGGGAGACAGATTATGCCTGATTCATCAAAACTGATCCAACAGAACATTATTCAGAACATGGCAGAGGGAGTTATGTCCATCGATTTTGACGGAGTCATTTCCTTCTGTAATCCATCTGCACTTGCCATTTTGGGAATGACCCAGGAAGCTATAGTCGGCAAAAAGTTTGCCATGTGTTTTTTCGATGATGAGGAGAATGACGAGTTTACTCAGATGGTCCTTGATGCTGTGTATGACAGGGATCATACTCATGACAAGATCGTGCCCTATAAGACAGGGAACAAGGTAAGACAGCTTCGTGTCGTTACGTCCTTCCTTCAGGAAGAGGACAAAAAGGTCGGTATTATCGTGGTTTTCAGTGATCTGAGTGAGCTCATGGACCTTAGGGATGCAGTTAAATCCATGGAAAGGATCCAGGCTCTGAACACCCAGCTGGAAATGAGAAACAAGCTCCTTAACGAGACCTTCGGAAGATTCCTCTCGGACGATATCGTCAAGCAGCTTCTTGATACTCCCGACGGACTGTCTCTTGGCGGAAAGAAAAAGAGACTTACCATCCTTATGAGTGATCTTCGCGGATTCACAGCCATGAGCGAGAGGATGGATCCTGCAGATCTTATCACCATGCTGAATAATTACCTTGGTGAGATGACGGATGCAATCCAGAAGAGGGGCGGAACCATAATCGAGTTTATGGGAGACGGAATCTTTGCCATATTCGGAGCTCCCCTTGATTCGACAACTCATGCCCAGGATGCCGTGGCAGCAGCCATAGACATGCAGGGCAGGATGGACCGTATCAACAGATGGAACTTAGAACACGGATATTCTGTTCTTGAGATGGGAATCGGTATCAACACCGGTGAAGTCGTAGTCGGAAACATCGGCTCTGAAAAGAGAACCAAGTACGGCGTGGTTGGCAGCAACGTCAACCTGACCGGAAGAGTTGAGAGCTATACCATCAACGGCCAGATTCTTATATCGGCATCCACCAGAAATGAGGTAAAGAGTGACCTTACTGTGGCAAAAGAAATTGTTGTGCGTCCTAAGGGGGTTGAGACAGACATAACCCTGACCCAGGTCATCGGAATAGGAGAACCCTATAACCTTAGCATTGATGTAAAGAGCACCATGCCTAACAAGCTGGAGGAGATCATCCCTGTAACCTTCCATATGATCGATGGAAAGCATGGAGATGAAAAGTCCTTGTATGGCGGTATTGTATCTCTTGCCAGTGATATGGCTGTAATTGATACACAGGTTAAGCTTGAGGTCTATGACAATATTCAGATTGATGCAGGCGGAAAGCTTTACAGCAAAGTCCTTGAAAAGAACGATGAAGGCTATCTGATTCACTTTACTTCTGTTCCGTCAGGCTATAAGGAATGGCGAAAGAAGGTTGGCCTATGAAAATTTCTTTTGACCTGGATGAAGTTCTTTTCGTCAACCCCGACACCTATGAGGTTGAGCCGGAACTCAGGTTTCCTTTAAACAGGATTTTTCCGGAGAGGCTGCGAAAAGGAACGCCGGAACTAATTAATGAACTGCAAAGAAGAGGATTTGAAGTCTGGGTTTACACCTCTTCCTTCAGGTCTGAGGCATATATTAAGGCTTTGTTCAGAAATTACGGAATAAAGTTCGACAGTATAGTAAACGGCCACAGACACAAGAAGGAAGTTCAGGGTGACAGACAGGCGACGCTTCCTCAGAAGATGCCCTCCCACTATCGGATATCTCTTCACATAGATGATGAGGAGATTGTAGTAAAAAACGCCAGAGCATACGGATACAGGGTCATGCGGGTTTATGAACCTGATGAGCACTGGGCCGAGAAGATCATTGACGAGGCGGAACGAATCAGAAAGCTTGAGGAGGGATGAGACCCATAAAGGCTTTTGATGGGGGAATGCTTCATGGCGTGGGAAGCCGGAGCATGAATTCATTGACTAAGGAGACTAAACATGGCAGCAAGAACGGAGCTTTTTAAGAGAATACTTGAAGATGTTGAGAAGTATGATGGATTGCACGAGACTGTTAAGGCTGGCTTTTTTGAGAGGTTGTTTACACATCATCTCTCTCCGGATGACATGCATCCAAATCCTGACGATGAGTTTTCTATGGCTAACATAGGCCCCAATGAGAAGATCATTCAGAAATATTGTCAGGAAGCCATATATTCTTTGAGGGAAGGAAACGTCGGGGGGGTTTATCCCGAACCCATTATCGTGGAGAAGATGAAGGTTGGCGGATTCATGATCATCAACGGACACCACAGATGGGCCGGAGCTGTAAAGGCGCAGGTTAAAAAGGTAAGGGTTGCTATAGTTAATCCCAGAGAAGACGTTATCAACTCCTGATATTTCTTTTAATGAAAAGAGGTTTTGGTTATGGGCAAAGAGTTTACCCAGGATGAACTGGAAAAGAGAATGGACTTTGTGGAATCCATGTTTGTGAAATATGGAGCACAGCCCCTTGAGATCAATGAGAAACAAAGGGAAAAGTTCGGACAAAGAAGAATTTATAAGCATGAAGACAGCTATTACAGAGTGGACCACATGCAGTTCCAGGATGATGAGACTCCCTTCATAGTGATCAGCTGTACAGATGACGAGAAGTACGCCAGCGTGGGAATGCTGGATGATATTGATGCCATCGAGGCTGACCGCACGGATGAAGAAATCGAGAAGTCAGTTCGCTATGCCTTGGGCGTAGAACCATACCCTGAAGATTATTATTTAAATAAATAGTGCAGCTTTTTGTTCTATGCATTATAATCTATTAGAGTAAAAAATTCCGCCTAAGGAGAGGTTTGTTATGGAAAGATACAAGGAAGAGTTTATCGAGTTCATGGTGGACAGCAATGTCCTTAAATTTGGTGAGTTCACTCTTAAGAGTGGCAGGAAATCCCCATTTTTCATGAATGCCGGAGCATATGTGACAGGATCCCAGCTTCGTAAGCTTGGTAATTACTATGCAAGAGCTATCCATGATACTTTTGGTCTGGAGTTTGATGTACTCTTTGGACCTGCATATAAAGGAATTCCGCTCTCTGTAGTAACCAGTGTGGCTATCAGTGAGCTCTACGGCAGAGAGATCAGATACTGTTCTAACAGAAAAGAGATAAAGGACCACGGCGACAAGGGCATCCTTCTTGGAAGTAAGCTTCGCGACGGTGACAGAGTCCTTATTATAGAAGACGTTACCACATCAGGTAAGTCCATTGAGGAGACAGTGCCTATCATTCAGGCACAGGCTGACTGTGACATCGTGGGTCTTATGGTTTCCCTTAACAGACAGGAAAAGGGCCAGGATTCAGATCAGAGCGCTCTTGATGAGATCAAGGAAAGATATGGTTTCGGGGCACACGCCATTGTTACTATGGAGGATGTTGTAAATTATCTCTACAACAGACCGATTGATGGTGAAGTCCTTTTGACAAAAGAGATCAAGAAGTCAATTGACGAGTACTATGCGGAGTACGGTGCAAAATAATAAGAGATATACGGGAGGTTACAATGAACGAAAAGATATATAAGGTAATGGGAGGAGCGGGAGCTCTTAACATAGCTTTTGGTGTTATATCAATTGTTGTGGGAATTGCCACAGGGGTTCTTCTTATCATAAGCGGAGGCAAACTCCTTTCAGGCAGGAAGAATATTATTATCTAATGAAAAAATCAGGTATCAGATTCAGAATAAAAAAATTAGAACCGGTCAGAGACCGATATATGTTCACTGACAACAGACATCCCGAGAAGGGCATAATGTCTGCAATTCTGGGAGCTGTTTCAGTGGGTGCCCTTGTCGCCGCAGTAGTCTTTACCTACAGGGACGGTGGACAGGCACAGATCAGATACGCCGCAGCGGCTTTAGTTGCGGCCATTTTTTCTGTTGTGGGGTTAATTCTCGGAATAATGTCAAGATTTGAACGGGATATATTCAAACTATTTCCGAATCTTGGGATAATACTCAATCTTCTTTCCATTATTTTCGTGGTTTTTATCCTTGTTTTGGGACTTACGTGAAATAAATGTTAAATCTTTTGTAAAGTATGGCACTATATTTAGTATTGTGATATGATACGTGTGACTAAATGTGGTTGATTCAGAGATTTGGCTCTGTTATATACGGGAGGAATTCATGGCTAAAGTTGGAATTGTTATGGGCAGTGATTCAGATATGCCGGTTATGAGTAAGGCTGCAGACATACTTGATCAGCTTGGAATCTCATACGAGATGAGGATCATTTCAGCCCACAGGGAACCCGATGAATTTTTTGAGTATGCTAAGACAGCAGAGGAGAAGGGCTTTAAGGTCATCATCGCCGGAGCCGGAATGGCAGCCCATCTTCCGGGAATGTGCGCAGCTATTTTCCCGATGCCCGTTATTGGCATACCGATGCACACCACTTCTCTTGGAGGACGTGATTCTTTATACAGCATAGTTCAGATGCCATCAGGAATTCCTGTGGCTACTGTTGCTATAAACGGCGGAGCCAACGCCGGACTTCTTGCAGCCAAGATACTGGCCACCAGCGACGAAGCACTTTTGGGGAAACTTAAAGTGTACAGCGCTTCTCTTAAGGAAGCCGTTGTTGCCAAGGACAAGAAGCTTCAGGAAGTTGGCTATAAAAACTACTAATTTATAGAAGTAAGGAGAGCGTATGGCACTGGATTACAGAACAGCCGGCGTTGATATCGAAGCCGGATACAAGTCGGTAGAACTGATCAAAGGTTATGTTAAAGAGACCATGAGACCTGAGGTTTTGGGCGGCCTTGGTGGCTTTTCGGGAGCTTTCTCCATGAAGGGGATAAAGGACATGGAGGATCCGGTTCTTTTATCCGGAACCGACGGAGTTGGAACCAAGATTAAGCTGGCATTCCTTCTGGATAAGCACGACACCATAGGTATCGATGCAGTTGCCATGTGCGTTAACGATGTGGCCTGTGCAGGCGGCGAGCCACTGTTCTTCCTGGACTATATAGCCTGCGGAAGAAATATTCCAGAGAAGATAGCTGCTATAGTAAAGGGCGTTGCTGAAGGCTGCAAGCAGTCTGACTGTGCGCTTATCGGCGGCGAGACAGCAGAGCATCCGGGACTTATGCCTGAGGATGAGTACGATGTTGCAGGTTTTACTGTGGGCGTTGTTGACCGCAAGGATATGATAGACGGAAGCAATATAAGGCCGGGGGATGTACTTATCGGCGTTGCTTCTACAGGAGTTCACAGCAACGGATTTTCTCTGGTCCGCAAGGTTTTCGATATGACCAAAGAGAGCCTTGAGACCTACTATGACGAACTTGGAATGACTCTTGGTGAGTGTCTTCTGACACCAACCAGGATTTACGTTAAGATGATGAAGTCCATCAAGAATGCGGGAGTTAAGGTTAAGGGCTGCAGCCATATCACCGGCGGCGGTTTTTACGAGAATATTCCAAGGATGCTTCCTGATGGGATCAAAGCTGTTGTCAAGAAGGACAGCTACGACATTCCTCCTATCTTTACTCTTATGCAGAGGAAAGGCGGAATTGAGGAGAAGATGATGTACAACACCTACAACATGGGTCTTGGCATGGTTCTTGCAGTTGATAAGGCCGATGTGGACGCCACCCTGAAAGCCATTGAAGCTTCCGGCGACAAGGCATGGGTAGTTGGAAGTGCTGAAGCAGGTGACAAGGGCGTAGAGCTAGTGTGACAGGTGAGCATATGAGAATTGCAGTTCTTGTGTCCGGAGGAGGAACAAACCTTCAGGCGATTATAGACAGTATAAATGATGGCAGGATCACTAATACACAGATCTGCCTTGTATACAGCAATAATCCAAAGGCTTACGCCATTGAAAGGGCGAAGCAGGCAGGAATTCCCTTTGTGGTTAAGAGCCCTAAGGAGTTTGAGGACAGAGCAGATTTTAACAAAGCTCTTTTGCAGATATTGAAGGATGCCAATCCGGATATTATTGTACTTGCCGGTTGTCTTGTTGTTATTCCGGGGGAGGTTGTCAAAGCTTTTGAGGGAAGGATCATCAACATCCATCCTTCGCTGATACCTTCCTTTTGCGGAACCGGCTACTACGGCCTTAAGGTTCACGAAAAGGTCCTGGAAAGAGGAGCTAAGGTGTCCGGAGCCACAGTTCATTTTGTGGACGAGGGAACCGATACCGGTCCTATAATCCTTCAAAAGCCTGTTATGGTCAGGGATGATGACACTCCCGAGACGCTCCAGAGGAGGATCATGGAGCAGGCTGAATGGAAGATCATGCCCATGGCAATAGATCTTTTAGCCAATAACAAGGTGAAGGTTCAGGGGAACAAAGTTATTATTGAGGACTACGACCGGAAGGTCTTAGAGAGTTTATAAGAAAAAGGGGAAAAGTATGAAAGTACTTATTGTTGGTGGAGGCGGCCGTGAACACGCAATTGCTGAGGCAGTTTCCCGCTCAAGTCGTGTTGACAAGATTTACTGTGCACCCGGAAACGGTGGAATAGCAGAACTTGCTGAGTGCGTGCCTATTACACCAATGGAGTTCGACAAGCTTGTTTCTTTTGCAAAAGAAAAGGCTATCGATCTGACAATTGTTGGAATGGATGATCCGCTGGTTGGCGGAATTGTAGATGTATTTGAGGCAGAGGGCCTTAGGGTATTCGGCCCAAGGAAGAATGCTGCCATACTTGAAGGAAGTAAGGCCTTTTCCAAAGACCTTATGAAGAAATATAATATTCCTACTGCTGCATATGAGATCTTTGACGATGCAGACAAGGCTTTGGAATATCTGGAGAGCGCCAAGTTCCCAATCGTGCTTAAGGCCGATGGTCTGGCTCTTGGCAAGGGCGTTTTGATCTGCCAGGATCTGGAGGAAGCAAGGGCCGGAGTTAAGCAGATCATGCAGGATAAGAAATTCGGAGATGCCGGCAATCACATGGTCATCGAAGAGTTTATGACAGGAAGGGAAGTTTCTGTTCTGTCCTTTGTTGACGGAAAGACTTACAAGCTCATGTCCTCAGCTCAGGACCACAAGAGAGCAGGAGATGGAGATACAGGACTCAATACCGGTGGAATGGGCAACTTTTCACCAAGTCCTTTCTATACAGAAGAAGTTGACAAGTTCTGCCGTGAGCATATCTTTGGCAGGACTGTAGAAGCCATGGCTAAGGAAGGAAGAGAGTTTAAGGGAGTTATTTTCTTTGGACTTATGCTGACTGAGGATGGTCCTAAGGTTCTTGAATACAACGCAAGATTCGGAGATCCTGAGGCACAGGTGGTTCTTCCAAGGCTTAAGACTGATATCATCGATGTTTGCGAGGCATGCATTGATGGAACACTTGGCGACCTTGATCTGGAGTTTGAGGATAAGGCCGCTGTATGTGTAGTACTTGCAAGTGACGGATACCCACTTGCCTATGAAAAGGGTAAGCTCATAACCGGGCTTTCAAACTTTAAGGGCAAGGATGGTTACTACTGCTTCCACGCAGGAACCAAGGCAACAGCCCAGGGGATTGTTACCAATGGTGGAAGAGTTTTAGGAATTACAGCTAAGGGGGACACTCTGAAGGAAGCTCGTGCGAAAGCCTACGAGGCCACAGAGTGGGTTGACTTTGAGAATAAGTACATGCGCCATGACATTGGTAAGGCGATTGATGAAACGGAGGAGTGAGAAATGAAAAAAACAGGAAAGCGATTATTGTCCATCGGACTGTCACTGGTGGTCAGTGCAACAATCTTTATTTCAGCGGGAGTACAGGCTTTTGCCTATACAGAAACCACAGGAACAGTAACAACAGATAACGTCAAGGTAAGAGCATCAGCCAGCACAACAGCTTCACAGGTATCCAGCCTTAAAAACGGCGACAAGATCGATATTGTTGATGAGGCTACAGATGCGTCAGGCTATGTATGGTACAAGATTCGCGTCAACAAGAGCGAGTTCGGATATGTAAGAAGTGACCTTGTTTCCAAGGCAGGTGGTTCATCAAGTTCATCATCCACATCAGCATCTACAACCACCAATACATCACAGGCTAATGGTGCAGCTGCATCACTTCCTGCTACAACAGTTACAGCAACTGAGACCAAGTCAGCAACCATCACTGAGGAAAGTGTAAATGTTCGTCAGGGTGCAGGAACAGCCTATGATTCAGTTGGAAAGGTAAGCAAGGGAGATACAGTTACCATAACAGGCGAGGCTACCGGAACCGATAACAAGACCTGGTATCAGGTAAACTTTGGAAGCAGCAACAAGCAGGGATTCATCAGAAGCGACCTTCTTCAGGTTGGAGAGACAGTTGCAGCTGAGCCTGCAGAGGGAGCTGAAGGCGGCGAAGGAGAAGCTACAGAGGGAACTGAAGGCGAAGCTGCTGAAGGCGGAGAAGAGGCTGCTCCTGAAGGCGAAGAGTCCCAGGCAGGATCAGCAGTTACAAGTGAAGCCGGTGATGGCACCTATTCACTTGTTTATGTTACAGATGAAGAGGGCGCAGGAATCTGGTACCTCTATGATAACGTTGAAGGTTACAGAGTAAAGGTTAATGAGCTCATCGAGGCAGCAAAGAGCAGCGATGAGGTTAACAAGCTTGTTAAGGCTAATAACAATTACAAGACAGTTCTTATCATTCTTGGAATTATAATTGCAGCACTTGTAGTAGGAGTTATCCTTCTTGCCCTTAAACTTCGTGATTCTCTCTACTATGAGGATGAGGAAGAAGAGGAATATGACAGATTCTCACAGCCTTCCAGAAGAAGAGCCCGTGACGATGAAGAGGAAGAAGATGAGCGCCCAAGAAGGAGACCTGCTTCTGATGAGAGAACAGTAAGACCTGAGAGAGAGGCTTCTGACAGAACAGCAAGACCCAGAAGAGATCAGGATGCTGACGAAAGAACAGCAAGACCAAGAAGAGCTGAGGTTGACGAACGGGCAGCAAGGAGAAATCCTGAGGAGAGAACTGCCAGACCATCAAGAAGAGATGATTTAGATGATCGCGATGAGCGTCAGGCAAGAAGATCCTACAGAGATGAAGCAGCTCCTGTAAAGGAAGCACCAAAGCGCAAGACCAGAAACTTTATTGGTGATGAGGATGATTTCGAGTTTGAATTCCTTGATCTGGACGACGATAAATAAGATAGATTTGCCACCACTAGTTTTTAGTGGTGGCAATTTTTAAAACAGGAGAAGTATGAAACTAATCAGGAAATTTATACCCTACTATAAGCCCTATATTGGCGTGTTTTTGCTGGATCTGCTCTGTGCATCGATCCTTTCGGTGATCGACCTGACATTTCCGCAGTTTTTAAGGATCCTTCGGGGAACCCTGTTTTTGGAAAGCCCTAAGGTTATCCTGTCCCGTCTGGGGGTCATAGCTCTTTTGCTGATAGCCATGTATGTGGTTCGATTTGCATGCAGATACTATGTGACATACCAGGGACATATGATGGGAGCCAGGATGGAATCCGGTATGAGGAAGGAACTCTTTGACAGGTTCGAGGCTTTTTCTTTTTCCTATTATGACACTCATAATACCGGCGAGATGATGAGTAAGCTCATTTCAGACCTTTTTGATATTTCGGAGCTGGCACACCACGGCCCTGAAAATATCTTTATTTCTGTGGTGAAGATCATTGGCTCTTTTATTCTGCTGATGAGGATCAATGTGCCAATGACTCTGTGCCTGGTGGCAGTTGTGGCGTGCATGGCGGTTTTCTCTGTCAGCCAGAACAGGAGGATGAGGGCGACCTTTTCCGACAACAGGAAGAAGATTGCCGGGATCAATTCTTCCCTGCAGGATACGCTTGGCGGTATAAGGGTTGTAAAGTCCTTCACCGGGGAGGATATCGAGGCTGCCAAGTTTGATAAGTCCAATCTGGCCTTTCTGGATTCCAAGCAGGCTAACTACAGACAGATGGCCCTTTTCTTTTCCGGAAATAATTTCTTTGAAGGGCTCATGTTTGTGACTGTACTGGTAGCAGGTGGATTCTTTATTGCAGCAGGACAGCTGACGGTGGATGATCTGGCTATCTATGCTCTTTACATCAATATCTTTATAAATCCTGTAAATGTTCTGGTGGAATTTACTGAGCAGCTTCAAAAGGGGCTGGCGGGCTTTGAGAGATTCATGGAAGTTATGGAGACCATGCCTGAGATCGTGGATGCTCCTGATGCCGGAGAACTTAAAGGTGTTACCGGAGTTATTGATTACAAGGATGTTTCTTTTTCCTACGAGAAGGAGGAGGCAGTTCTTAAGAATATCAATCTTCATGTGGAAGCCGGAAAGAGTGTTGCCATTGTGGGACCTTCCGGCGGAGGAAAGACAACGCTGTGTTCACTTCTTCCAAGATTCTATGATGTTACCGGAGGACAGGTGCTTATTGACGGAACGGACATAAGGACTGTCACACAGAAATCACTTCGTTCCTTTATCGGTATTGTTCAGCAGGATGTATATCTTTTCAATGGGACCGTAAGGGAGAATATCGCCTACGGAAGGCCTGATGCCTCAATTGATGAGATAGTGGAGGCTGCAAGGAAGGCTGATCTTCTTGAGTTCATTCAGACTCTGCCAAAGGGTTTTGAAACTGAGGTTGGAGAGCGAGGTGCAAGACTCTCCGGCGGACAGAAGCAAAGGATTGCCATTGCCAGAGTATTCCTCAAAAATCCGCCTATACTGATCCTGGACGAAGCTACCAGTGCGCTTGACAACGAGAGCGAGAGATACATTCAGGAGAGCCTTGACCAGCTGGCTGTGGGAAGGACCACCATTACCATTGCCCATCGTCTCTCGACGATTCTTGGTGCAGATGAGATCATTGTTCTGGATGGCGATGGAATTAAGGAGAGAGGAACACACAGAGAACTCATTAAACAAGGAGGACTTTATGAGAAATATTACAGGATGCAGCTTGGGACTGTGTAGTCTTGCAGCTATCTTGCTGGTTGGATGCGGAAAGGGCGCTGTTCCTGCCGATGCAGATCACACAATTGGTTCTGATACAGATGAATCCGGGGATGTTACCACGCCTGTTGACAAAGCCGCGGAGCTTTTGCCGCTGAACGTTCTGGATGATAAATATCGCACAACCTATGAGATTTTTGTGTATTCTTTCTGCGACAGTAACGGGGATGGAATCGGGGATCTTGATGGCGTTACCAAAATGCTGGATTATATCAACGATGGGGATGATACTACAGACACTGACCTTGGCTGCAATGAGATATGGCTTATGCCTGTGGCTCCTTCAACAACATACCACAAGTATGATGTGACGGATTACTGCGATATTGATCCTGAGTATGGAACTTTAGAGGACTTTGATGAGCTGGTGAGCGCCTGCCATGACAGGGGCATAAGAGTCATTGTTGATACAGTATTCAACCATTCCTCTGATGAACACAAATGGTTTACGGAGGCAGCAGAGTATCTTAAGGAGCACCCGGGTATCACCTTTGAGGATGGGGATTACAGCGCATCCTTTTATATTGATTGTCCGAAGCTGTCCTACTATATCTTTTCCAATGAGAAAAAGGATGGCTATGAGCCTCTTTCCGGCACAGACTATTATTATGAGGCCCGCTTCTGGTCCAAGATGCCGGACTTAAATCTTGACAGTTCCTCTGTCAGGGATGAGCTTTCAAGGATCACTCAGTTCTGGACAGACCACGGAGTTGACGGCTTCAGGCTTGATGCCACAACCTATTACTACACCGGTGATGATACCAGGAATATTGAATTTATGACCTGGCTTAATGATACAGTTAAGTCTCAGAACAAGGATGCCTATATAGTGGGCGAAGCCTGGACCAGTTCTGCTACTTATTCGAAGTATTATGAGAGCGGGATCGACAGCTTTTTCGATTTTGACTTTGCAGGCAGCGAAGGAGTCATTGCCGGCGTTGCCAGAGGAACCACTCCTGCTTCAAGGTATGGAGAAGCTCTTGTAAAGAATCAGGAGCTTTTAGATAGTGTCAGCACTGATGCCATTGATGCTCCCTTTTACACCAATCACGACATGGCCAGAAGCGCAGGCTATTTCACAGGGAAAGGGTCAGAGGATAAGATGAAGCTTTCTGCAGCCCTGAACCTCCTTATGCCAGGCAATGCTTTCATCTACTACGGTGAGGAGCTTGGAATGAAGGGCTCCGGCAAGGACGAGAATAAGCGTGCACCCATGTATTGGACAGCCGGAGCTGGAGCAGATGGGGGTGACTCCCCTTCCTGGCTCTCTGATGCAGCAGATGGAATGTGCAAAGGCCCTAAAGCAATGGATAGATTTGACATGAAGTATCCTGCACTGGATGAGCAGATGGCAGACCCCTATTCAATCTATAACTACTACAAGGCTGCAATCAGGCTTCGTAATACCTATCCTGTAATCGCCCGCGGCGAGACAAAGGTTGTGGATGCCCTGTCAGGCAAAAATATCAGTGCTTTCATCCGCTATACCAGCGAGGAAGCCGCAGCGCAGTATTTACAGAATGCGAAGAATGGCACGGCAAGTGCAGAAGGCGCCGGGGCTGTGACTGACTTTGGACCTCTTAATCTGTTGGTGGTTGTGAACACGGCAGACGAGGAGAAGACGGTGGATTTAAGCGGTGTTGATATGTCTCTTTTGAGCGGTGCTAGCGCAAATGCTAATGGTGCCGGCAATTCCGGTGGCACTGGCAATGCTGATGGCGCCATTGGCCTTGCATATCAGCTGAATACATCAGAAGCAGCAAGTTCACTTGATGGTACAAGCTTGACGGTTGCGCCTTATGGAGTGGTGGTTTTGACACAAGAGGATTGAATTTTCAATTGGGGTTATTGGTCGATTCAGCACCATGAGGCATAGAGAATAGTTTTTTGCGCTTTGCAAATATATGGGCTTTTTTGCAAAATCAGCATACAAAAATCATGGCATGAAGTGCTAGCTAAGAGTGATTTTGCAAATATACAGGCATTTATGCAAAATTAGCATACAAAAATCATGGCTTGAAGCGTTGGTTAAGAGAGATTTTGCAAATATACAGGCATTTATGCAAAATTAGCATACAAAAATCATTGTTTGAAGAGTTGGCCAAGAGAGATTTTACAAATATATGAGGATTTTTTGAAAAAATGCATACAATACCTTGGCGAGAGGACTTATGCCACGAAAGCCTGAATAGACTCAACAAAGGAATTCATATATGAAATACGACAACTACATCTTCGACCTTTATGGGACGCTTGTGGATATACATACTGATGAAGAGAGCATTACGTTTTGGAGAAAGATTGCAGGCTATGTGAAGAGAGAATTTGGCATAAGCTTCAAGCCTTCAGAGCTTAGAAAGCTCTACAAAGAGATATACAGCGATGAAGTGAAGAAGCTGGCTGAGAGGCTAAATGCTGCAAATCCTGAGATTCGTATCTCTTGGGTGTGGGATCGGATACTGGCACAGGGAGCGAAGGAAAATGGTTTAAATGTCGGTAAAACCTGCGCAGAAGGCAATAGAGAAACAGATCAAATTGCCGGAACAGGCACTGAAGCAGACACAGGAGCAGTCTTCGGCGCACCCAATATTCCGGCGCCGCTTCAAAACGACGGTCCGACAGACAATCCATCACCGGAAATCCAAAAGCTCTGCACTTTCTTCAGGGAGACATCCCGGGATAAGATGGAACTTTTTCCGGATACAGAGAAGACTCTGAAGCACCTCCATGAAGAGGGCAAAAAAGTCTACCTTTTATCCAACGCCCAGCGCACCTTAACCTGGAAGGAGATAGAGGAGCTTGGTCTTGAGAAGTATTTCGATGATATATTCATTTCCTCCGACAAGCTGATCATGAAACCCGAAAAACGCTTCCTTGAAATGCTCCTTTTAAAACACGACCTTAAAAAAGAAAAATGTGTTATGATAGGAAACGAAATTGCCAGTGATGGAGAAGTTGCAAGGGTCAATGACATTGACGGCATAATAATAAAAGACGGTGATTTTTCCAAGATTATTTGAGTTATGAAATACTTTTTACTATACATTAAACAGACACTTCGTTTTGTCCTTAAGCCTCTTAGTTTTGTTCCGGCCATTGTCATGATGTGCCTTATATTTGTCTTCTCAAGTCAGAATGCTGATGAGAGCAGCCAGTTCAGCTACGAGGTGGGGGTGAAGGTGCTTACCATCGCCAATGACACCTTTGACAGAGGGTGGACAACGAAGCATATTGAGAATCTGTCCATGACATCCCAGTACTACATCAGGAAAACTGCTCATTTTACTGAGTATTTTCTCCTGGCTGTATCGGTGGCATTTCCACTGTATGTATATGGGCTGAGAGGCATATGGCTGGTGATATTTGCGGGAGCTTTCTGCGTGGCCTATGCCGGGCTTGATGAATACCATCAGTCCTTTGTGTCGGGGAGAACTCCCCAGAAGAAGGACATCATTATAGACAGCTGCGGAATATTCGTTGGGATAATTGTTACAAGGATAATAGGCTGGACGGGGAGGATGACTATTTTCAGGCAATTGTCCAACCATAAAGTTGAGGGAAAAGGGTAATTGTGGGGTATGCTTAAGGTATTTTTGGCGGAGGACGAATTTGTCGTTCGAGAGGGGATCAAGAATAATATTGATTGGAATGCACACGGATACGATTTCTGTGGCGAGGCCGGCGATGGAGAGCTGGCTTATTCAATGATCGGAAAACTACGTCCCGACATCGTTATCACTGATATTAAGATGCCGTTCATGGACGGTCTTACTTTGAGCCGAATGATCAAGGCTCAGTTCCCATCCACTGAAATAATACTGCTCACCGGCTACGAGGATTTTGAGTACGCCAAGGAGGCCATCAAGATCGGTGTGGCTTCCTATCTTTCTAAGCCCATAAGCGGAGACAATCTGTTAAAAGAGATTGCTCTGGTTGCTGAGAGGATCGAAGCCAGGAACCAGGAGCTGGAGATAGCAAGAAGATATGAAGAGGATATGAAGGAGAGGACAGAGCTTCTTAAGCAGGAGTTTTTTGAAGACCTTGTTACGGGGTCCAAGGACCTTCCATATATCCTTAACAGGGCAAAAGAGCTGTCGATAGATATATCAGCTCTTAAGTATAATGTCATGATCTTAAAGGTCTGGTCTATCAAGCACGGCGCGGATGAGTACTCCGGCAGTGTCGTTAAGGTCCAGGAAAAGCTGGAGGCTATCACAAAATCACATGGTGCTTTTTCCTTTGATATCAATCTTGACGGAAGGGCTGTTTTGTTTAAGGCAGATTCTGAAGCAGCCATAAACCAAAGTGTTTCGGAAGCAATTTCACAGATGAAGGAGCTCTTTTCCCGGTTTCCGCATATCAGGTACTTCGCAGGCGTGGGTCAGGTGGTTGACAGGCTCACAGACGTGCCACTTTCCTTTGATTGGGCCAACAGAGCTTTTGCCCATCAGTACCTGTCCAAGGCCAATGACTTTTTGTTTGGCTCTGAGGAAGGCCTTCACTCCCAGAGAGATGAGGTCATCCTTTCTGAGATCGATCCCAAGCACATAGACAGAAAGCTAGTAAAAGAATTTCTTCGCATGGGTGATGAGACTGAGGCGGAGGTCTTTCTTGATGAATTCTTTAAGGGCATGGGCAAGAATGCCATCAGATCCACAATGCTTCGTCAGTACATAACCATGGACATCTTTTTTTGCGTGGCGGACTTTGTGGAGAATGAGCTGGGACTGTCAAGGAGTGAGATGGAGACAGTCATTCCTGCCTCTGATCTTCTGGCTGATGAGAAGACCACCCGCGACTATCTGGTGGGAATCGTGCAGAAGGCCATAGCTCTTCGAAAAGAGAATTCTCAGGGCAGATACAGGGATGTGGTCAATGAGGTTATTGCCTATATCGCCGGTCATTACAGTGATGAGGAGCTTTCCCTCAACACTGTCGCTTCTCATGTAAACTTTTCACCCAATCATCTTAGTGCTGTGTTCAGGCAGCAGACAGGACAGACCTTTATCAAGTACCTGACGGATTACAGACTTGATAAGGCCAAAGAGCTGCTGATTACAACCTCCAAAAAGAGCAACGAGATCGGGCTTATGGTGGGCTATAAGGACCCTCATTATTTCTCATACCTTTTCAAGAAAAGCGTGGGCTGTACCACCACTCAGTACAGAGGCTACAAGCCTGTGGAGGGTGAAGCATGAGCAGCGAAGACAGAGCAAGCGGTAAGAGGAACAAATCCCGTCTGGCCACTCAGATACGTATATCCTATCTGCTACTTCTTTTGCCAAACATCGTGTTTCTGGTGTTTGCCTTCTACAATCTGTATCAGATCAGTTCCAGGTACGATGAGATGCTCAACTCTGTTGTAGTGGCATCAGAGTTCTCCCTGGATTTCAAGAACGACTTTGATTATGAGACATATCTTTTGCTGGTAGGTAATGTTACCCCGGAGAACTCCAATATTCCCGGCCTTTTATCCGATGCACGGGGAGTAGTTGAGGGGCTTAAGGACGTAACGGATACGGAGGACAATAAAAAGAGGCTTCTTAGCGCGGAGAAGTATCTGAACAATCTTCAGGGCTATATTGAAAAAATAGAGGAGAACCTTAACTACGACGACAGGTATGAAGCAAACATGCTGATCTGGGAGAACGACGTTCAGATTGTGACAGCTCTTTTGCAGGAAACCATCAATGAGTACATCTATTACGAGAATCGTCAGATTCAGATAGCGCAGGCCCAGAACAGGCAGTTCTACCTGGATACTGTCAAGATTTCCATGGCTATTTTTGCCTTCATCATCGTGGCGATAATCGTGGTTTCAATCCTTGGACCACTATGGATAACAAGGCCCATCGAGGAGCAGGTTACCAGGGAGCAGAAGGAGCTTAGAAAGGCTGAGTTTGAGCTTTTGCAGGCCCAGATAAACCCTCACTTTCTGTACAACACATTAGATGCCATTGTATGGTCCGCTGAGGCGGGCAACCAGAAGCAGGTTGTTAAGATGGTAGGATCCTTGTCGGAGTTTTTCAGGTCATCACTCAACAAGGGAAAAGAGACTGTGACTGTAAGGGAGGAGCTTTCCCACGTCAGGAGTTATCTGGAAATCCAGCAGATAAGATATCAGGATATTTTGAGCTATGAGATTGCAGTTCCGGAGAGCCTGTTCACATACGGCATTCCCAAGATAACCGTTCAGCCGGTGGTGGAGAATGCTCTTTACCATGGGATCAAGAACAGGAGAGGTGGCGGTAAGATCACTGTAAGTGGTTATGAGGACGAGGACGATTTCTACATTCAGGTCAAGGACGACGGAATGGGCATGGAGCCTGAGCGTCTTATGGAGGTGACCAAGAGCCTTTCCGGGGACGGCAATGGAGAGGGCAAGATCTACGGACTCTACAACGTTAATGAGAGGATCCGTCTTGAATATGGCGATGATTATGGGATTGAACTTTCATCTGTTTACGGTCATGGAAGCACTGTCACCATTCATCTGCCGAAAAATTCAACCAAAATCGTAGAAAATTCAAACATTCTAAAAACTGAATAAAAAAACCAACTTCTTTTCATTGTTTATTTTATGGTTTTTTTATGCCTTTCCTCTAGAATTGTAATCAGTAAGGAATGGTCCTTACATCAAACATCTATTCCAGGAGGAAAAGTATTATGATGAAGAAAGTATTGGCAGTTCTTATGGCATCTGCAATGACACTTGGTCTCGTTGCATGTGGCAGCGGAGCACCTGCATCAACAGGTTCAGCTCCGGCAGCATCAGGTGGAAAGATCAAAGTTGGTATCATCAACAACGATCCTAACGAGTCAGGTTATCGTACAGCTAACGACGCAGACCTCAAGGCTAAATTTACAGAGGCTAACGGCTACGAAGCATCATTTGCTTACAGCTTAAAGAATGATGAGCAGATTCAGTACGCTCAGAACTTTATCCAGGACGAGGTTGATTACCTCCTTCTTTCAGCAGCTGACACAGCAGGCTGGGATTCAGTTCTTAAGGATGCTCAGGCAGCAGGCGTTAAGGTTATCCTCTTTGACCGTACAATCGATGCAGATCCTTCACTTTATGAGGCTTCTATCGTTTCCGATATGGCTAAAGAAGGACAGACAGCTGTTGACTGGCTTGCAGGCCAGAACCTTTCAGAGTACAACGTAATCCATATCCAGGGTGTTATGGGATCAGCTGCTCAGCAGGGAAGATCCGGCGCTCTTGATTCAAAGGTAGCTGCAGAGTCTAACTGGAACATCGTTAAGCAGCAGACAGCTGAGTGGAACGCAGAGAAGGCACAGCAGATCGTTCAGTCAGTTATCGACGCAGGAACACCTTTCAACGTAATCTATGCAGAGAACGATGATATGGCTAAGGGTGCTGTAGCAGCACTTGATGCAGCCGGTATCTCTCACGGTGTTGGCAAGGACGTAATAGTTATGGGATTTGACTGCAACA
>DFGW01000008.1 GCA_002372465.1 Butyrivibrio sp. UBA3740 | reverse complement strand
GTCTGCAACAAGTATGACATCAAGATGGCCATTCATCCCGATGACCCGGCATGGTCAGTATTCGGCCTTCCAAGGATCATCAACAATGAGAAGAACATCTTAAAGCTCATGAAGGCAGTAGATGACGTGCACAACGGTGTTACCTTCTGCTCAGGCTCTTATGGCACAAGCCTTGAGAATGACCTGCCTCACATGATAAGAGCTCTGGAGGGAAGGATCCACTTTGCCCATGTAAGAAATCTTAAGTTCATCTCTCCTACAAACTTTGAGGAGTCTGCACATCTTTCCGCAGACGGAACCTTTGATATGTACGAGATCATCAAGGCGCTCTACGAGACGGGCTTTGACGGACCTATCCGCCCTGACCACGGAAGAATGATCTGGGGTGAAGTAGCAATGCCGGGATACGGACTCTACGACAGAGCCCTGGGTGCCACATACATCAATGGCCTCTGGGAGGCGGTAGAAAAGAGCCATCAAAGAGGACTGTAAGTCTTTGATGAAGAAGATTGGAGAATAAGAGATGAGATTAGATGCACAGTCAGTAAAAACAAGCGAATGGAAGGAAAAGGGATACTTCATCCCAACCTTCGATACACAGAAAATGATTGCTGAGACCAAGGCAAATCCTCAGTGGGTGCACTTTGGAGCCGGCAATATATTCAGGGCCTTTCAGGCTAACCTTTCACAAAAGATGCTTGAACAGGGCATAGAGGAAAGAGGCCTTACAGTGGTAGAGGGATTCGACTACGAGATCATTGAAAAGATGTATCGTCCCCATGACAACCTGTCAATCCTTGTTACCCTCAAGGCTGACGGGTCTGTTGAGAAGTCAGTGATCGAGAGCATTGCGGAATCCTGCATTCTGGACTCTGAGAATGATGCTGAGTTTAACAGGTTAAAAGAGATATTTACCGCTGATTCACTTCAGCTTGCTACTTTCACAATCACAGAAAAGGGCTATAGCCTGGTAAATGCAGCCGGTGAAACTCTCCCTGCAGTTAAGGAGGATTTTGCCAATGGTCCTGAGAAGCCAAAGAGCTATATCGGAAAGGTAGCAGCTTTATTGTATGTAAGATACAAGGCAGGCGGAAGGCCCATAGCAATGGTCAGCACCGATAACTGCTCACATAACGGCGATAAATTATATGCAGCCGTAAGCTCTTTTGCCAGGGAATGGGTAGCCGGAGGCAAGGCAGATGCCGGGTTTGCAGCCTACATCGATGATGAGTCCAAGGTTAGCTTCCCCTGGTCAATGATTGACAAGATCACACCAAGACCCGACGAGTCTGTCAATGAGATACTTAAAAAGGACGGAGTGGAGGAGCTGGAGCCTGTTGTGACCTCCAAGAATACCTATGTCGCACCTTTTGTAAATGCTGAGGAGAGCGAGTATCTGGTAATTGAGGATAAATTCCCTAACGGAAGACCTGCTCTTGATAAGGTTGGCGTGATCTTTACCGACAAAGAGACTGTGGACAAGGTGGAGAGAATGAAGGTCTGCACTTGCCTCAATCCGCTTCATACCGCGCTGGCTGTATATGGCTGTATCCTGGGCTATACCAAGATCTCTGACGAGATGAAGGACGAGAACCTGGTAAGGCTTGTGAAGAACATAGGCTACGTTGAAGGGCTCCCGGTAGTTACAGATCCCGGCGTTATTAGTCCGCAGGAATTCATTGATACAGTTGTCAATGTGAGGATACCTAACGTATTTATGCCGGATACACCACAGCGTATCGCTACAGATACCTCTCAGAAGCTCCCTATCAGATTTGGTGAGACTATCAAGGCTTATGCTGCTTCAGATAAGCTTGATGCAAAGGACCTTAAGTTCATTCCACTGGTACATGCCGGATGGCTTCGCTATCTCATGGGAGTTGATGATGAGGGCAAGACCTTTGAGCAGAGCTCTGATCCGCTTTTAGAGAAGGCTAAGGGGTTTGTTGCCGGAATTGAGCTTGGTGAGACAGACAGGGAGAAGGTTAAGGCAAAGGTACTTCCTCTTTTACAGGACGAGGGGATTTTCGGAGTAGACCTTGAAAAGGTAGGGCTTTCAGACCTTGTTATTGATTACTTTATGGAGCTTATCGGCGGAGCCGGTGCCATCAGAAAAACGCTCCGGAGATACTGTTAATCTTTGACAGTGTCAATCTATGAATGTAAAATGGATAAAGTATGATAATTTGATAGGTTGGAGGTAAATAATATGAAAATTTGTTCCAGTTGCGGAACTCAGGTTCCAGATGATGCAGTTTTTTGCAATAACTGTGGAAGTCCACTTGTAAACAAAGATGCTGAGGCAGCAGCACCTACACCTGCTTCCGATGCTAATGCGCAGGCAGCTGCGCCTGCTCCACAGCCCGTACCACAGCCAGCTCCCGGTTTCCAGGGACAGCAGCAGGGTGGATTCCAGCAGCAGCCTATGGGACAGGCTCCTGTTCAGTATCAGCCATATCCTAAGTATGATCCTTCAGATCACACAGCAGAATTTGATCCAAGAGATATCGCAGACAACAAGCTTTTGGCTATTATCCCTTATGTCTTCGGTATTATTGCAGGTCTTGTAGCAGGTATCTACATTAAGGATTCTGCATTTTACAGGTTCCACTTCAAAAATGCATTGAGACTTGAGATTGCTGCACTTCTTGCTCTTATCCCTGCAATTATTCCTTTCCTTGGTTGGATCATATCAGGTGTTCTTATTGTCATCATCTGTGTGGTTGAGATCATTGCTATGGTTCAGGTATTCCAGGGCAAGGCTAAGGATCTTCCTATAATCGGTTCAATCGGATTTCTTAAGTAAGAGACCTGACGTGAATACAGAAATGGAGGCATTTCATGGCGAAAGTAGCTAATAAAGATCAGTATGAAGAGTCCCAGAGATCCAAGGGCGACCTTAAATACAGCGAGCGCAGCAGATGGCTCCTGTTCGGACTTCCATGGACCTTTACCAGGTATGAGATAAGAGAAAATGACTTCACCATCATAAAGGGATTCTTTACAGTCCGTGAGAACGACTGCTATATGTATAAGATCAGTGACGTGGAGGTCACAAGTACTCTCCTTCAGAGAATGGCCGGGCTTTCTACGATAGTTCTTTATACTTCTGATGTAACTGACAGGACCATCGTCATGAAGAATATCAAGCACGGCAAGGAGATAAAGGACTTCCTTCTGCAGGCTTCAGAAGCAGCAAGGCTTCGCCGCAGGACCGTGAGCATGCAGAATATCGGATTTGGCGCCGGAGACATCCATGATGTGGATGCTATGGACGAGCTTGACGGACATTTCGATTGATAATTGATTTAGTAAAATTGATCTGTGAGGACTGCGTGGTGTATTGTGCACCATGCAGTCTTTCTTTGTGCGCAATTCAGTTAATTTCTTAAGACTTTCTTAAGATTAGCAGCAGAAATTCTTAAGATTGGTCCAAACCTATTTACAGGTAATATTTCCTGTGCTAATTTTGTTTTCGTTGGATATGAAACTTCATCTATCAGCCGTTTTGGCACTCGCTAATGTCGCTTCAGACATCAGCGAATCTTCCAAACACTAAACATGCAGAGAATGTCTTGTTTCTTTGGTGCTTGCGCGCTTTTGTCGTTTTTTGTGGAATGTACGACAAGCTTCTTGCGCATTCTTCTGCCTGCAGACCTCCGGACTTACTGTCTTTTCCTCATCTGTTGGAGCCCGGGACCTGTAAGGCATCTGTGTTCTCTGCGTGTTTGGTGGATTGTCTTTCTTAGACTCGATTTGATATCCCTATAACTATATTATATAATGAAAGGGCACTAAAATTTAGTGACAATGTGTGATGAATCAATTTAATAAAGCAGTAATAAGACTTAAATCATTGCCTAAGGATTACACATATAGTGAGGCAAGAGCTTTACGAAAAAAACTTGGGTTTTGCGAATCGACAAAAGGAAAAACCTCAGGATCTCGGGTTATGTTTATCAGGATGAGAGATGGTTTTGTAATCTTGCGAAAGGAATGGTGATATATGAAGAGTGGAATATTGGAATATAAGGGATATTATACCAGTGTTTCTTTTGATGCTGACAGCATGTCTTTATTTGGGAAAATAGAAGGAATAAATGATTTAGTTACATTCGAAAGCGATTCGGTAAAAGGAATTGAGAAGGAGTTCAGGGCTGCAGTTGACGATTATTTGCAGTTTTGTTCTGATAATGGGAAAGAGCCGGAAAAGACATATAAGGGTAGATTCAATGTCAGAATAAGCCCGGAATTGCATCAGAAGATAGCTCGTAGAGCAACTGAAGAACATGGTACAATAAATTCGATTGTCGAAAAAGCAATACGAGCTTATGTAATGGATTAAAAAACACTTTCTACTGTAGATGCCTGGAAAGAGGAACGACGCAAATGCACCAAAATGGTTCACTTGATTTTTTGAATATGATTAAGAACGGGGCTGAAAAGAGCTCTTCCCGGACGGTGAAGACACCGGGTGAACGGTCAAAAGAGCCTGGTGCGGCTTGTTCTACCTGCGTTGAGCAGGTTAAAGTCGGCGGCAGGATTGCTGTGATCGATACGGAGACCAACTGGCATGATGAGGTGATGTCAGTGGGTGTTGCTATCGCAGATCAAAAGAGCTTTAAGTGCCTTGACAGGCGTTATTATGTTATAGAGCCTGAATGCCGCGTGGGAGGATATTTTTCCGGCGTTATGTATAAATGTAAGGACAGACCCTTTGAAGCTGAGAGGGATACCGTCATAGAAGCCGTCAGACAGTATCTTGATGGATACGGGATTTCCAGGATATTTGCTTATAATGGCAAGTTCGACGTAGGGCATCTGCCGGAGCTGGCGGACTATGAATGGTACGACATCATGCGACTGGCAGCATACAGGCAGTACAACAGTGCAATTCCTGCGTCTGCCGAGTGCTGCAAGACAGGGCGTCTTAAACGGGACTATGGCGTTGAGTCCATAATGCGCATGCTTACAGGGAATGTCCGCTATAGCGAAGTCCACAACGCAGTTCTTGATGCTGTGGATGAGCTTAAGATAATGGAACTTTTGGGGCACGAGATAGAAGCCTATGAATGTGCAAGATTATAAATGTTTTAAAGGCTCTTTCCTGCGGGAAGGAGTCTTTTGTATTATTCTAAAATTATCGCTATTGATAAGAAATATCTATCATCAATGGTATTGACCAAAGGTGCGTGGGGGCATATTATCAACTGTATAAATATGCAGCATGCGTAGGGGAGGAGTAATATTATGAGTTCATCAGTTTTAACAAAAAGCACCGCTGAGTCTATCAGATCAAAGGGGTATGTAAAGTGGATAACACTGACAGCTCTTTTCATGGCTATAAATATAGCTGTGTCAAGCTTTGGAATACCTGTACCCGGAGGGCATTTGTACCTGTGCGACACTATTATATGTACAGCAGCTCTTTTGCTGGATCCGCTTTCCGCCTTTATTATCGGGGGAGTGGGATCATTCCTCGGTGATCTGCTGTTCTATCCGGCTCCTATGTTCGTTTCCCTGGTAACTCATGGCCTTCAGGCACTTGTTATCTCCGGCATCGTACATTCCGGAATAGTAAAGAGCTACAAACAGCGAATAGGGGTATCTTTAGTCGCAACCCTGATAGGTGGCGTGATCATGGTAGTTGGCTATACCTTGGGTAAGATCTATGTTTACAGCACCTTTGAGTATGCGATGATAAAGCTCCCTTACGAGATAGCCCAGGCGCTTCTTGGAGTTGTAGGTTCACTCATCCTTTGCTATAAGGCCGGGCTCTATAAGATATTTAATAAAATGGAGAGCTGAATTACCCGAATACGGGTAAAAATTATTGACGTCTCTTTTCCCAGGTTTTATAATGAGATTGGGGAGAATGGAGGCGCTAAATGGATATCTCAGAACTTAAAAAGCGAAAGAAAGCTCTGAAACTCACGACTGCTGAGCTTGCCTGCCTTGCGCAACTGCCTGTTGGGACTGTCAGCAAGATTATGACAGGTGAAACCAGGAATCCTTCATATCTGACAATAGAGAAGCTGGATAAGGTCTTGTCTCATGAGGAGATGCTTTCAAGGGTCAGGGCATACGTTGATGAAATCCTGAAATATATACAGGAGCATCCTGACGAAAGCGTTGATCAGGTTCAGTTTGAAAAGAACTATCGCAGGGAGCATGGTCTGGATAACGCACCTCTGCCTTATGCAAAGTCTGAGGCCGGATCAGCAGATGCGATGGATAAATTCGATGGCAATCTTGCTCTTAGTCATAGAGGAAATGTCACTGTACAGATGCTGGACGAAATTGGAGAGGACAGACGTATTGAGCTTATTGATGGTCATCTTATCATCAATGAATATCCCAAGATGGGACATCAGATCTTGGTCCAGAACCTGGGCAGGATAATAGATGATTTCATCCGCAGCCGAAACGGTGATTGCAGAGTGTTCAACGTTGGCGTCAATGTCTATCTTGATGAAGATGATTATACCCTGGTGGGACCTGACATTGTGGTCCTCTGTGATGACTCAAGGCTATGTGACAATGGAATTATGGGGCCTCCGGACTGGGTGATAGAGATAACATCCCCCAGCACACGAGCCCGCGACTATGGCAAGAAGATGCACAAGTATATGGACGCCGGCGTCCGGGAGTACTGGATCATCGATCCGGAAAAAGAAAAGGTTACAACCTATATTGAAGGTGAACCAATGATGGTTTATATCTACGGCTTTGAGGATGAGATTCCGGTGTATATCTATGATGGGAAGCTGAAGATCTGTGTGGGGGAATTATGAAATGATTGACAAGTGAATATGTGTTTTAAAGCGTAGGTTATACAAAATCTACGCTTTTTTATATGACAAAATACAAAATATAGGGTATAATAAATAATAGTAGTTATTTATTAGAATTAATTTACGAAAAAGTGATAATATAACTAAATATATCACAGAAAATGCCGATGTATTTATTAGGAGTGTCTTTACAGATACGTATCCTTACGTCAGAACCTATGAGGGGGTTATGATAACATGGCAAAAACCGCGGTGTTGCGAAAGGAATCCCTTAGCAACGTTACTACAGGCAGGAAGATCATTGAGCTTAATTATCAGGAGATCTATGATCATAAGCCCAACATCTATAAGTGGATTAAAAGAGCTTTCGACATAATTGCAGCCAGTATAGCTCTTATAGTTCTTTCGCCGATTTTCCTTTTGACAGCAATAGCTATAGAGCTTGAAGACGGCGGACCGGTGTTCTTTACCCAGCAGAGAATGGGAAAGGACATGAAGAGCTTCAAGATCTACAAGTTCAGGAGCATGTACAAAAATGCAGAGGCTCAGTTTGAGCGGATGCAGGCTCAGAACGAGCAGACAGGCCATGCTTTCAAGATAAAGAACGACCCCAGGATCACCCATGTAGGGCGATTCATCAGAAGATACTCAATCGACGAGCTCCCTCAGCTCCTCAATATCATTAAAGGCGACATGAGCATCGTTGGTCCCAGACCAATCCTCACAGCTCAAATGGAAGCCTGCAATGCCTACGAGAAGCAGAGAACCATCGTAAAACCCGGACTTACCTGCTACTGGCAGGTCTGTGGCAGAGCTAAGATCAAGTGGGACAGATGGGTTGAGCTGGATCTCCAGTACATCGAGGATATGAGCATCTTAAAGGATCTGGAGCTTATCGTTAAGACTATCCCTGCTGTGTTTGGTAAGGATGGAGCATACTGATTGATATGAATTTATGAGCTGTGTGACGTCATACAGCTCTTTTTGTTGCGTGCAAACATCAATTCCTTAAGGCTTTCTTAAGATTAGCAGCAGAAATTCTTAAGATTGCAGGGAACGTGTTTACATGAAAAGATACTTGTGATAATTTGGTTTTCGTTGTTTTTGAAATATCTTTCTGCCGTTTTGGCAAAGGCTGATCATCATTGCATTTAGAGCATTGGTTGGCAATTCTGCTATCAGTCATTTTCACTACTGAACAGGTAACTTGTGATTTATTGTTTGAGAAAATAGGAGGTGTTATACTTTAGATGTGTAAGGAAAAGAATACAGAGGATGTCGGTCAAAGACTGGATTGGCATTCCGGTTTTGAGGGGAGTCTTTTACTTTCCGTTCGGAAATATATCCTTGATCTTGATATAGAAAGAGAGCATTGTCTGTCAAGAGAGCCACTTAGGATAGATTTTCTATTGATTAAGAAAAAAGACGGTGTTGTTGTAGATAATGACATAGGAAGGAATTTCCGAAAATATAACATTATCGAGTACAAGAATCCTGAAGATAAGTTGAATATTGATGTTCTATGGAAGGTGATTGGATATGCTGCTCTATATAAGAGTATGGGAGAGCAAGTAGACGATATAAAGATTTCTGATTTGACTGTAACCATATTTAGAGCGACCAAACCCAGGAAACTTTTCAATAAATTGCTACGGGAAGGAAAAGAGATAAGGAAAGAGTATCCCGGAGTATATAGCGTACTGGGAATGACTGAAATACCTATCAGTATAGTTGTTATGGATGAGCTGGAAGATGAGGAGCTGATTGCTATTTCAGTTCTGTCTAGAAGAGCTAAAGAGGAAACGATTAAGCGATTTTTGAATGAAGCCAGAAAATATACAGAACCTGAAGACAAACGAAATGCTGATGCAGTATTACAGGTAAGTGCAAGAGTTAATAAGGATTTGTATAAGAAACTGAGAGGAGATGAGCTTATGTGTGAAGCGTTAAGAGAATTAATGGAAGAAGACCTGAAAGAAGCAGAGAATATGGGTGTGAAAAAGGGAATAGAAAAAGGAATTGAGAAAGGAATTGAGAAAGGAATTGAGAAACGAGACACCCAGAAGATAGCAGAAATGCTTAGTGATGGTAAAACCCCCGAAGAAATTGCAGATTTCTGCAAATATCCAATGGAGCAGATCAAGAAAGTGCAGGAAGAGATGCTGGTCAAGGGATGAGATAAAGAATACATAAGAATTTAGTCAGATAATTGATGGCTTGTAAAGCGTAGATTAGATACAAAATCTACGCTTTTTTCTATGACAAATAACAAGATATAGACTATAATTAATTTATCTATACCATGGTTGTTTGTATTGTTTTTGGGGGTATAAATGGGATTACAAAATCCAGTTTGCGCTGTAGTTGTAACCTACAATCGCAGAGATAAACTTCAAAAATGCATAGATTGCTTATTGAACCAAGAGAATGCTTCGTGCGATATCTTGATTGTTAATAATGCAAGCACAGATGACACCGAGGAAATGATTAGAGATAACTATACTCTTCCGAAGGTGCTTTATTACAATACAGGTAAAAATCTGGGTGGAGCCGGTGGCTTCGAGTTTGGTGTGCGAGAGGCAGTTTTAAAGGGTTATGAATATGTGTGGATAATGGATGATGACACATGGCCGAATGAAGATGCCTTGTATGAATTGCTAAATGCTGGAAAAGAGCTAAAGGATGAATGGGGATTCTTATCCAGTGTGGCCTATTGGACTGACGGCTCAATTTGCAGGATGAATATCCAAAAAAAAGGAATATTCAGACATATAGGAAAGGAAGAATATACGAAGAATGTATCGGAAATAAAGATGTGTTCTTTTGTTTCCCTGTTGGTCAAGAGCACCGTTGTAAAGGAGCTTGGACTTCCTATTGGAGACTATTTCATTTGGACTGATGACTATGAATTTACCGGAAGAATTTCACAAAAATATAAATGCTATATGGTGACAAAAAGCCATGTTGTGCATGCTATGGAAAAACATACACGAGTGAATTTTGCCACAGACGATTCAGATAGGCTGGAGAGATATAGATATATATATAGGAATGATGTTCATTGCTACAGGCAATATGGGGTCAAAGGATGGGCATATATCGTTATGAAGGATTGCTATACAGCACTTAATATTCTTGTTCATTCCCAGGTAAAGCTGAAAAAAATCCGGGTAATGATAAAAGGATTTAAGGAAGGACTGAAATATGCGCCAACAATTGAGAGAGTATAGGACCATGTTATGAGAATTCAAAGGGAAATAGCAAATATAATACCCCCGGCTTTTTCTTTTATTCCCATAGGAATGAAACATTACTTTGCTGATAGGAAAAGAATAGACATCATGCTGGAGACAGTCAGCCAAAAAAAGAAATTGGCAAAAAGGAATGGGAGCTATTCCGGTAACGAAGGCTTTTACAGATCACTTAGGGAATATTGTGTGTTCTTTAATCTGGCGGGAGCAGATAAATATTTGGACAGTTATTTTGGAAATAAGAAAATCGCTTTACTCAAAAGAGTGAGCGAGATGGAAATTCCGAAAGATGAAGTCATAATGATCTGCTGTGTCAGAAATGACTTGAACAGGGTTAAAAAGGTATATTCTCATCATAAGGATATTGGAATCAATTACATGGTGTTTGTAGACAATATGTCTGATGATGGTACACGGGAATGGCTCATGCAACAGGAAGCAGATGTTTATAGTATTGACGAGGACTATCATGCTGGAAGAAAAGCTGCCTGGGTAAGGGAAGTACAGGATATTTATGGCTATGACAGATGGTACCTTATTGTTGATTCTGATGAGCTTTTTTCATATGTCGGTATGGAAGAACATACAATAAAAGATGTGACAGAATATGCCAAAAAGAATAGCATAAAACGTGTTAGAAGCATACTTTTGGACATGTATTCGGACCATGAAGCATATCAGAGCAGGTTGTATGAGTCAGAGTTTGATAAAGAGTACTGCTACTTTGATAGAGATACATATTATATGGCCAGGGATTGCAGGGGAGAAATGGTCCGTGGCGGTCCGAGAAAAAGAGTATTTAAATATGAAAATGGCTATGACAACCCGTTGACAAAATATCCGCTGATCTTTGCTGGCAGAGAGGATGTTTGGGGAGATCATACTCCGGTACCTTTTAAAAAGAATTTTGGAAGTAATCTGGTGACAGTGCTTAGGCATTATAAGTTTATATGTGGGGATTATGAGAAATACACGGAAGCTGCCAGAAACGGACGGTATTATGGAGACAGTATTGAGTATCGTACATATGTCAGCTGGAAGGATAATCCTGTCTTCTTTTATGAAGGATCATGCAAATATGATGTATCACGTTCATTGATGCAGTTTGGCCTAATGCAGAAAATGTGGGATTAGCTATGACGGCTGAGTTTAAAACGAGGATAAAGAGAATACTGGGGAAAAGAAATATCCATCTACTTAAGACGGTCAGGCAATGGGGAAAATACGCTATTGACAGGGTGTGCGGAAATTATGGACATATAAAATGCGAAAAAGCTTATTCAATATATTCCATTCCGCATAAGCACGTTTTCTTTGGCTATTATGATCTTCAGCAGCTTAATTCGGAAAAGGACAAGTTATTGGTTCATGTATTAAGCAAAAAAGCTGTTGCAGGGAGAACTCCGGTCACAATAGCATACATTGATAAAAAGAGTGGGAAGTTTAACACAATAGCACAAAGTAATGCCTGGTCATGGCAGCAGGGAGCAAGACTCAGGTGGAGCAATGTGGAAAAAGGCAGAGTGTATTTTAATAACCATGACGATAACGGCTATTGCTGCGAATTGCGGTCCTTAAAAGGTGAATTGATCAAAAGGTATCCTTGGGCATTTTACGACATCTCTCCTGATGAAAAATATGGCTTAACTCTTAACTTTTCCAGGTTACAGAGACTTAGACCCGGTTATGGGTATTGCAATGAAGAAGATAGAACAAAAGGAATCAATTATCCCAATTATGACGGAATAACTTATGTTGATCTTGTGACTCAGGAATCCAGTTTACTGGTGTCCTTAAAAGAGCTGGCTGATCTGAATAACTTAGATGGTTCATGCCAGGGGTATATAAATCATATTTCAATAAGTCCTGACGGATCAAAGTTTATTTTCTTCTTTTTATGGACTGAGAATGATTATCTTCCGTGGAAGAACTGTTTGTACTGTTATGACTTTAATAAGAGAGAACTTGTTCTGGTGGAGAATGCAGTAATTGTTTCTCATTATTGCTGGCTTTCCAATAATGAAGTGTTCATTACTTCAATTTCCGGAGAGTATTACAAATACAGCCTGGATAATGGAAAGCGTGAAAGATTAAATAACAGATATCTGTGCCATGATGGTCATCCTTCGCCTATGGGGGATGGGAGTTTGCTGACTGATACATATCCTTTAAAGAATGACTATCAGACTGTATTTATAACAGATGCAGATGGTAATAAAAGGTCAGTAATCTTGGAAATTTATTCCGATCCCAGATTGTTTGAGGAAAAAAGATGTGATACTCATCCAAGAGTATCGAAAGATCATGACTATGTGACAGTAGACTCGACATACCGTATGGGAGAAAGATGTGTTGTTGAGACTGCAATATAAATGGAGTGGTTAATGATAAAAGTCAGTGTGGTGGTTCCTATATATAATGCAGAGCAATATCTTTCAAGATGTCTGGAATCCTTGGTGAATCAGACTTTGTCTGATATTGAAATAATACTGGTAGACGATGGAAGTACTGATAGTAGCAGCCTTATCTGTGATGCATTTAAAGAAAAACACGCGAATATCAAGGCTGTTCATAAAGCTAATGGCGGTGTTGCAAAAGCCAGAAACGATGGCTTGAAGCTTGCGACCGGCGAGTATGTTATTTTTGTTGATTCCGACGACGAGGTCCCTTGCGATGCATATCAAAATATGTATGAAGAAGCCATTAGATCGAATGCAGATATTGTTGTGGGGGATGTATATCAAGTCATTGGAACTGATAAAAAGTATTGTCATTTTTACAAGGACAGATTTGTTTCGTCGGATGCAGACTTTAAGATACAGCTGATCAAAGCGGATTTTTACAGGAATTATTGCCCATGCCCATACAACGGAAAAGTTGCGTTTGGATATGGTGGTCCATGGAATAAGCTGGTAAAGATGGAATTGATAACCCAAAATGGGATTGAATTTGATCCGTCGGTTAAGGGTATATTTGATGACATAATCTATACCGCCTATATTCTTGATGCTGCCGGAACTATTTCATATATTTCAAATCCTGTTTATACCTACTACATAAATGAAGAATCCATAACACACGGATATAAAGAGAATATTCTTGAGATAAACAATGCTATTTTTGATTCCTGGATGTCTTTTCTAAAAAAGAGTGGAAAGAACGAGGAGCTATTACCTGCCTTTTATGCTAATGTGCTAAGAAGATTTGCAGATAGTGTTGAACGGTATTTTTACTATCAAATCGCAATGCTGAAAAACAAAGGGGCATATAGGGAAATGCGCGATGTAATGCATTGTTATCCTTACAAGAATATTTCTGAAAAAGTGGAGTATAAAAAGCTTTCAGCTTACCATAAAACATTGTTTTGGGCGTTAAAAGTTAATTCACCAAGACTTGTTTATATTTTTTTTACAGCAAGAAGACTAGCCAAAAGCCTATTGTAAAAAGATCGGATACATAAATGAAAAGTAAAATTAAACTTG
>DFGW01000015.1 GCA_002372465.1 Butyrivibrio sp. UBA3740 | reverse complement strand
GGCATAACAGAAACCCTTTCCGACGTGGAGTCGGTGAAGGTAGTTCATTCTATCAAATAGAATATGCATACTTTTTACCGATGATAATAGCCTTAGCATCATGGCCATGCCCAATGTCTTTTGTATACGCCACAGGAAGTGTATCTGAAATATGCATTTTCAAAAGGTCATATACAGAAAGAGTTAATCCCGCTTTTTCATAATCCGTGAATGTCCCAAGTAGCACACCCGACACCTGGTCAAAAACTCCCATATCATCAAGTTGATTAAAGAGAGTACCAATCTGTCCGGAGCCTCCACTGAGGGACTCAAGAAGCAATATCTTCCCGTTCATATCAGGCCAGTACCTGGTTCCTGCAAGCTTGGTAAAGCAGCGGATATTGCCGCCTACAACCACGCCTTCCATAGCTTTTCCCTGCAAAAAGCTGTATTCTATGTCAAACAGATCATTATTCTTTCCTGAAATGTAATCTGAAAATCTCTGCTGTTGAATATCCTTGAAGGACCAGATTATATTTTTTATCTGATAAAGAACTCCCGGTTTGCCTGTCATCGTGTATATGGCATTAATGACAGTTGTTAAGTCGCTATATCCCCAGAAAGTCTTTTCAGTCTTTGCTATGGTGTCATAGTCTAAATACCTTAACACTCCATTAGCCAGGTCTCCGCCGGAAATGTCGTAGATTGCATCTATCCCATCATCAGCATAAAGCTTCATAAGATCCTCAGCTCTTTCCTTATCAGTCCCGCTATATTCATCTATAGTCCTCATAATGTGAGGTGAAAGAACTGTTTCAATATTCATGCTGTTAAGAACCTGTTCAAGTTCTGTTATCTGATCCTGCCACTCAGGTAAATGCCCGTTTGAACAGGCTGAAATACCGACTTTCATAAGTTACCACCTTTATTGTCTTTTTCCTGTTTTTATATAGCTTATCAGTTCCTCTAAATCATCAAAGTAATCATAGTCTCCCATGATCTCTTCCCGATGATAAACTATACCTGCCTTTTCATTTCGTTCCAGGCAATCCAAAAGTTCTTCTACGCCATATCTTCGTGCATATTCTGCAAATGCTCTTGGCTTGATCTTTTCTGCATATAGCCCTTTTCGACAAACAGCAGGTTCACATTCATAACATCCATTCAGTTTTTTATCGATACCACACCTGCGGACCTCACACCACTCGGCATCCTTACACCAGGATAGTTCTTTGAAGCCATCCCGTTTACATCCTTTACAGGTTACATTTTCAGAACACAGGCAACATGCTAATCCGCAACGCGCTATTCCAAGTTCTCTTTTCATCTTCCAAGTCCTCCCGTCAATTCTACAATTTCTGTCTTATTCATATTTTCTTTATCATCCAGATTATGTATTATTCTAACTTACGGAATTACCACGCTTTACTATCTTCACAGTCTCAATGATAACACAAAAAGCTGTAAGCACAGATAAATTCTATACTTACAGCTTTTAATTACTGCCGATGACCGGTAAAGTTTCACAGTCAAACTCCTTCAGTACAGCCCGGTATATCTCTTTGTACTCCTCGTAGAACCGCTCATCCTGAGGCTTTCCTACGGCTCTTCCACTATATCCTTTAATCTCTTTGAAAGCTCTTTTTCAATAACCTCAGCCTGTGCCCTGTTATCTCCGGAAACAGAAAGGTATATCTTGATCTTGGGCTCGGTTCCTGATGGTCTTACAACTATGCTATTCCCAGTCTCCAGTATAAATTTCAGAACATCAGACTTTGGAAGGTCGTCTGTTTTCTTTAGATAATCGCGCTCACTTGCTATCTTTTGACCGCACAGCTCTCCACCCAGATTTCTGAATTTCTCCATGATATTCTTCATTTTATCCTGTCCCTTAGGGCCCTCAAACTCAAAGCTGTAGAGGGTGTTCAGGAAATATCCGTGCTTCTCATAGAGCTCGCCAAGCACATCCGTAAGGCTCTTCCCCATCTTCTTATAATATGCAAACATCTCACAAATAAGGAGAGAAGCGTTAACTCCGTCCTTGTCCCTTGCATGAGTTCCCGAGAGATATCCGCAGCTCTCTTCAAAGCCAAAGACATAGTCATCTTTTCTGCCCTGCGATTCCAAAAGACCTATCTGCTCTCCTATAAACTTAAATCCCGTCAGAACATTTATCGTTTTTACACCGTATCCGTCTGCAATCTTCTCTCCCAGATCACTGGTGACAATGGTCTTGACCATAACAGGGTTCTTTGGCATTGTTCCCAATTTAACCCTGCGCTCACATACGTAGTTTAGCAAAAGACATCCCACCTGATTTCCGGTGAGCAAGACAAAATCATCTTTATCCCTTACCGCCACGCCCACTCTGTCGCAATCGGGATCAGTTGCCAAAAGAAGATCTGCTCCAATCTGCTTAGCACAGTTCATTCCAAGCTTCATGGCTTCAGGAATCTCAGGGTTGGGATAAGGACATGTAGGAAAATACCCGTCAGGTTTTTCCTGCTCCTTCACCACATTAACGTCCATAAATCCTGCACTTTTTAGGACATCTGTAACAGGCTTTCTTCCGGTTCCGTTAAGTGGTGTGTACACTATCTTTGCGCTTTTATCACCGTCTTCTTCACTGATGAGCGAAAGCCCAAGCACATCACTGGTAAATGACTCATAGACTTCATCGGGCACTAAAGAAATCTTCTCATCATTCTCACTAATCGCGCCTGTATCAAGTGCATCTGCCTTATCAATATAACCCTGGATTTTTTCCGCAGCCTCCGTGGTTATCTGGCACCCATCAGAGCCGTATACCTTGTAGCCGTTATATTTAGCGGGATTATGTGATGCAGTGATCATGACTCCGACTTTGCACCCAAGTTTTCTCACTGCAAAAGACAAGCAGGGAGTTGGCATAAGCTCTTTATATATGTAAACATCAATCCCGCATCCGGCAAAAACCTTTGCAGCTGTCTTAGCAAATAGCTCTGACTTTATCCTTGAGTCAAAAGAGATAGCGATACTCTTTTTCTCATCACCAAATTCATCATTTAAATATTCAGCTATTCCCTTACTAGCCTTTATGACAGTATGGACATTCATACGGTTTGTACCGGCGCCTATAACGCCCCTTAAGCCTCCCGTTCCAAAAGCCAGATCCTTATAAAAGGCATCCTCCATCAAAGCCTCATCGCCTTCCATCACCTTCAGCTCAGCCTTAAGATCCGCATCAATCAATTCCGCATCTTTCCATCTCCTAAATTCATCTCTGTAATCTCTTTTCATCCTATTCTCCTCTGCTCCTTCTGCCCCGGTGTTGAAGCTATGATCTTCATGTTGCCTTTAAGGCTCGCCTTCTCATATCCCTTTGGTATGATAAAACTATCTCCCTTTGAGATGGCGCATCCATCCACTTCTCCGTATCCTTCCACAACACTTACCAGCATAAATTCGGACAGTCCCAGAATCTGTGCCCCTCCTTCAACCTTCATCTCATAGACGTGGTAATACTCACACCCATAAATACTGTGAAGGGCGTTTGCTCTTCTGTCCCTTTTGCAGGCAGGAACCAGGCATTCCTCTATGGGTTTTGACGGAGTCATAATGACGTTCTTACTCTGCTCAAGGTGAAGCTCTCTCTTCTTCCCGTCTTCAAATCTGTCGTAATCATAGACGCGATAGGTGATGTCACTGTTTTCCTGAGTCTCCAGAATAAGACAGCCCTTCGTAAGCGCATGCACCGTTCCGGGATCTATCTGCAAAAAATCACCTTTCTTTACGGGAACTCTATTTATAAGCTGTCCCCATCTGCCCTGATCTATAAGCTCATCCAGTTCACTTTTGTCTCTGGCGCTGTGCCCGATGACAAGACTTGCTTCCGGCGGACAATCAAGGACATACCAGCACTCAGTCTTTCCAAGAGCCCCGTTTTCATGTTCTGCGGCATACCTGTCATCGGGATGAACCTGTATGCTGAGATCATCTCTGGCATCAATGATCTTAACCAGGAGCGGGAACACATCACTTTCTTCATCTCCAAAGAGCTCTCTGTGCTTCTCCCACAGTTCAGATAAATGCATGCCCATATACTTTCCTGCCTTAACCGTTACATCACCGCTTGGATGGGCCGATATTCCCCACAGCTCTCCTATATCATTTCCTTCTTCATTGCACCCAAACTCATCCTTTAGCCTTGTCCCACCCCAGATGGTGTGCTTACAGACAGGCTCCAAAAATAGTATCTCAAGATTGTTTTCTTTCATTCTCTCCTCCAATTTTTTGGCAACAAAAAAACAGCGATTGCAAAACCGCAAAGTCAATCGCTGTTTACTTGGTCAATCCGTCCTGTTTCCGCATGCGTCAAATCTGCGAACATAGTCCGTCAGATTCTTTAGATTTACCTTAGCTATCCCGATCTTCTGATCAGCCGCCCCGTAGCCCATGATCAGTTCATCACCTGCTACCACCGCTCCGGTTGTAAAGATGCAGGGACATGGGAATTTATCGGGAAGTTCCCATTTCTGCCTTGCATAGATCAGTCTTTCAGACATACGGTGTTTTATTTCGGGAAAATCACCGTCTCTTTCCTTAAGTATCATGAAAGACTGAGTGTAGCCGTAATTCGGAAGCTCTTTTCCGTGATAGGACACAAGCCACTCTCCATCTCCTAAATCTAACGGAGGAAAGCTTGCCCCGACCCTTTCCATTTCCCAGTCATACTCGCTTTTTGCAAGCAGCTTGTGTGTAGCATCCGCCGTGACAAAGTCTTCAAACTCATCCGCCGCTGCCAGGAAGATTGCCGGAGTTTTTACACTTTCACCTGTCGGAAACTCATAGCTTCTCTCAGGTCTATGAAGCATGACAAGCTTTTCTGCCCCTCCTATGTTCATTCTCTTTGGGAAAAAGAAAACATCCCTGTTGTCACTAAGATTCCCGTCCGTCAGTGGGCCTATATAGGAAAACGCCTCTTCATAACTGCCCTCTTTAAGTTTCTTAAGATCCACTTTGTAAAGGACCGTGACAGTGTCATTTCTCCTTGCAAGCACTCCCACCGGAGAGTCCGGATCCATCACCCAGTCAGGCAGGTTGTCTTTTCTCTTATCCCCTTCCCAGTATGGTCCCGGAGGAAAGAGTCTGCATGCAACGGTCAGATAGAGCTGCGCTCCTATGTAAAAGAGCCTTGGATCCTCTATACACCCGTTGGCGTAGTTGATGACTTTCTCTCCCTTGTCATTTATCACGTACATATCCTGCTCGTCATAAGCAAGCTTCGGGGCCAGAGCAGGTCTTTCAAAATCAGCCTCAAAGCTTTCTCCCATATCGGTGCTCTTTGCATATCCTAGGAATATCGGATATGGATCTGACTTACCCTTAAGATTTGCCGAGGGCCAGGGGCCCGTTGCCCTGAAGAGCATATGAATGGTCTTTCCATCTTCATCAAGAACCAGTGCAGGATTCAGCACCATCGTATCTGCCCAGGCACAGCCTTCTTTTGGCTCCAGCACAGGCTCTTTTGAATAAGTGATGATTGGTTTTTCTCTCATCGCTTCGATCACCGCCTTCCGATCTCACGGTCTGTCTCGGAAGTTTTGCTGTGCTCCTTAATATAGTCGATGATCTCATCGGTATATCCAAATGCCAGCCCAACATAGCTGTCGGCTGCTCCGTAATAGATGGCGATCTGTCCGGTCTCTTTGTTCTGGACAGTCGCGCAGGGGAAGCAGACATTTGGCACAAATCCTCTCTCCTCATACCACTCCTGCGGAGTCAAAAGAAATGTCTCACACCTGTACTTAACAACAGAAGGATTGTCTATATCCAGGATTGCTCCGCCGATAGAGTAAACATAGCCGTTACAGGTTCCGGTAACACCATGGTAGAACAAAAGCCAGCCTTCGCTTGTCTCAATGGGAGATGCTCCTCCGCCTATCTTAAGTGATTCCCACCAGTTCTCGTTTGGTCCCATAACATGTCTGTGCCTTCCCCAGTAAGTCATATCAGGACTCTCACTTATAAAGATATCTCCGAAAGGAGTGTGACCTGAATCTGACGGTCTTGAGAGCAGCATGTACTTTCCATTTATCTTTCTTGGGAAAAGAACTGCATTCCTGTTAAAGGGAATAAAAGGATTCTCAATTCTCACAAACTTCTTAAAGTCTGTTGTCTTTGCAATTCCTATGGATGCGCCGTAGAAATCCTGGCACCAGATGATATAGTATTCTTCTTCAACTTTTACAAGGCGCGGATCATAGGCGTACTGAGGCATGAAGGGATTTCCGTCTTCATCTGTAAAAGGAATCTTTTCACTGTCTATATCCCATTTGATTCCATCTGCACTCCTGCCCATATAGATTGCAGGAATACCATTTGTCTGCTCTCCTCTGAAGACTCCTATGAATCCGTCCTCATAGGGCATTACTGCACTGTTAAATATTCTTGCAACTCCCTCCACAGGATTTCTGTCAATTATAGGATTGGCATTGTATCTCCAAATAGGAGCTCCTTTAAGTCCCTCGGGCTTATCCTGCCATGGCATGCGTTCTGTTCCGGGTCCCAAAATCTTGTACTTCATTAATTTACTCTCCTTAATAGTTCAAGGTTTCTGTTTATCAAATCATCTCTTTGTCTTACACACAGGACCGACCTTCCGGGATCCTGCGGTGTGTTAAAGCAGTAGTCAAGAAGCTTGTCCACTGTGGTTGTTGCAACATGCATTCGTGTATCTGATGATGCATAATAAATAAACACCTCTTCTTTCTCGTTAACTATCGCTCCGTTTGTGAACACAACATTGGAGACATCCCCTACTCTCTCATCGCCTCTGGGTCCTATTAAAAGACCTGATGGCTCAGCGATAACCTTAGACGGATCCTTTAGATCTGTCACAAAGCAATAGAGAACGTATCTGAGCCCCGCTGCTGTATTTCTTACTCCGTGAGCTATATGTATCCATCCTCTTGCTGTCTTTATAGGTACAGCACCGGCTCCATTCTTGGCCTCGGTGATGGTGTGATATTTACGAAGGCTGGTCATCTTCTCCTCATCAATCACTGCCTGAGTGATGTCGCTGCAAAGTCCAAATCCGATTCCGCTTCCGCTTCCCGTCTCAATAAAATCATCCATCGGTCTTGTATAGAAGGCATACTTGCCATCTACAAA
>DFGW01000158.1 GCA_002372465.1 Butyrivibrio sp. UBA3740 | reverse complement strand
TCCATGCGTGATTCCATCTACAAGATGATCACTGATATAGTAGAGTCCTGCGTTGAGACAGTAGTGGGTGAGGAAAACAACTCCGACAACTGGGATCTTAACGAGCTTAATGAACTTCTTTTACCTACAGTTCCTCTTAGAAAGATAACAAGGGGAAGAATTGATAATCTCACCAAGGCAGGCCTTATACAGCAGCTCAAGGAAGAGGCTGTAAAGCTTTACGAGGCCAAGGAGGCCGAGTTCCCTGAGCCTGAGACAATCCGTGAGATTGAGCGTGTCATCCTTCTTAAGGTCATAGACAGAAAGTGGATGGACCACATCGACGATATGGATCAGCTCCGTCAGGGTATCGGACTTCAGTCCTACGCCCAGAGAGATCCTAAGCTTGAGTACAAGCTTGCAGGATATGAGATGTTTGACGACATGACCAAGAACATTGAAGAGGATACTGTAAGACTCCTGTTCCATGTTCATATAGAAGAGCGCGTTGAGCGTGAACAGGTTGCTAAAGTAACCGGAACCAACAAGGATGATACTGTGGCCAAGGCTCCTGTAAAGAGAATGGAAGCCAAGGTTTATCCAAACGATCCATGTCCATGCGGAAGTGGCAAGAAGTACAAGAACTGCCACGGCAGGGCATAAGTTGCTCGTAAAAGAGCTATAGAGTTAGTTTTTAGTTAGGAGAAATTTTAGATGGTAGTACTTGATCAGATGAAGGTTGAGATTCAGAACCTTCAGGACACACTTAAGGAAGTTACGGCGTCCCTTGACCTGGATTCCAAGAAGAAAATAATAGAGGAGCTCTCCCGTGAGATGGAGGAGCCCGGCTTTTGGGACAATGCGGAAAAGGCCAATAAGAAGACCAAGGATCTGAAGAACATGCAGGACCTTGTGGCCGATATCGAGCATCTCAACACACAGTACAATGACATCATCGATCTTATCGACATGCAGAACGCAGAAGGTGTTGATGATGATGATATGGCAGCAGAGATAAGATCAGAGCTTGATGAGTTCGAGACAACTCTTGAGAACATCAGGATCAGCAATCTTTTGAACGGACCATATGATAAGTATGATGTAATCTTAAGACTTAACGCCGGTGCAGGCGGAACAGAGGCCTGTGACTGGGCGAGCATGCTTTACCGTATGTACACAAGATGGGCAGAGAGAAAGGGGTTTTCCATTGAGACCCTGGACCTTCTTGATGGCGATGAAGCAGGAATCAAGTCAGTTACTTTCCAGATTTCAGGAACCAATGCCTACGGCCTTCTTAAGTCTGAGCACGGTGTACACAGACTGGTTCGTATCAGTCCCTTTAATGCCCAGGCTAAGCGCCAGACATCCTTTGTATCCTGTGATGTAATGCCTGATATTGAGGAGGATGTTGATGTCGACATCAATCCCGATGATCTCAGAATTGATACCTATCGTTCCAGTGGTGCAGGCGGACAGCATATCAACAAGACATCATCAGCTGTACGTATCACTCATATTCCTACAGGTGTAGTTGTTGCCTGCCAGAATGAGAGATCACAGTTCCAGAATAAGGATAAGGCTATGCAGATGCTGAAGGCCAAGCTCTTCATCATGAAGCAGGAAGAGCAGGCAGCCAAGCTTGCAGGCATCAGAGGCGAGGTTATGGACAATGCATGGGGCAGCCAGATCAGGTCCTATGTACTTCAGCCCTACACCATGGTCAACGATACCAGAACAGGCTTTAAGGCTTCCAATGCCGACGGAGTTCTTGACGGAGACCTTGATCCATTTATCAATGCCTATCTTAAGTGGCTTGCTACAGGCGGAAAGCCTGTTGGAGAGACAGAAGAAGCATAAATCAAAATAGTGTACAATGGAACTCGGGGTGTGTAGTGATGAGAATAATAGATAGCGCGAAATCGTTAATTGCATTGTACAAAGATTATCGTACGATGGACAAAGACGACCTTGCTGACTTCTACCAGTCTAAGTGTGACTACTATCAGAAGTACGTCGAGCTTAGTCTGCTTGCAGGTGTGCTTGCTTCCATCGGCTATATTTTTTCTGATTATCTTTTAAACGGTACCTTTGTGCCGACTCTGATTCCTAGATTTTCAATCCTGGTTTACCTTTTGGTATTTGTGATCGTGACGCATTTTTTCAGGGGCAGGACGGTTACTGTCTTCATGGATTATCTGCTGGGTCATGGCATGATGCTGGCAACCATATGGGCCATTTACTTTTTGCAGGACAGAACCCATGCCAGTGAAGGCTTCATAATCATGAACCTTTTGTGGATCACCATTGGATTTGCTGCAAGACCAAGGGAGATTGCTCTCTCAACTGTGGCATATTTTGCAGAGATCCTTATCTCCCACAGCTTTAATCATTATTCCAATCTGAATATAATTCTTTCTCTTGCGCTGCCCTGTTCGATAGCTGTTATATTGTCACATTGTCTTTTAACCCTCTATTATCTTGATCATTACAGGATGCAGCAACAGCTTGAGCTGGCTATGATCACAGATCCTCTGACCCAGGTCTATAACAGGCATCTTCTGGAAAAGATCGTGTCAAGAAATGCTCTCAAAGATGCGGAAGACAGTGAGCCCATTGCCATTGCCATGCTGGACATTGACTTTTTTAAGAAGATCAATGATGAGCACGGGCACTACACAGGGGATCTGACTCTTTTGTACATAGGACAGAAGCTTTCAAACGAGACTCATGACAATGACTATGTTATCAGGTACGGCGGCGAGGAATTTGTCATCATCTTCAAGAACTGCGATGTTAATCATGCCTGCGCCCGAATGGAGCAGTTCAGGATGGATATTGAGAATGCAAAAGACACACCGGTTCCCTTTACTGTATCGGTGGGAGTATCCAAGTATAACGGCGATTACACAAAGACTATCCAGAATGTGGACACTGCCCTGTATAAGGCAAAGAATACTGGTCGAAACAAAGTGGTGGTTGTATAATGAGATTAACGCAATAGTGATAATTCTATGGAGGAAATATCATGGTTACGATCAGTCTTTGTATGATAGTTAAAGATGAAGAGGCTTGCCTTGGCAGATGCCTGGATTCTTTAAAAGACCTTGTGGATGAGATGATCATCGTTGATACCGGATCCACTGACAGGACCAAGGAGATTGCAAAGAGCTATGGTGCGAAGGTATCAGACTTTGAGTGGAACTGGGATTTTTCAAAAGCCAGAAATTTCGCTTTCTCCCAGGCAAGTTGTGATTATATTTATTCTGCAGATGCAGATGAAGAACTGGATGAAGAGAACAGGCAAAGGTTCCGTGATCTTAAAAAGGACCTGGAAGAGCTTGATATTGATATTGTCCAGATGTATTACTGCAATCAGCTGGCCTTTCGGACAGTTTACAATTATGACAGGGAACTAAGACCCAAGCTTTTTAAGAGAGTGAGGACATTTGTATGGGAAGACCCGATACATGAGCAGGTGATCCTCGACCCGGTTGTCTGCAACAGCGAGATAGAGATCATTCACAGGCCCAAGCAAAATCATGCCGGCCGTGACCTTCACTCCTTCAGACGGGCTATAGATCAGGGGTACAGGCTTTCAAGAAGGCTCTATGGCATGTATGCCAGAGAACTGATGATTGCAGGGACGGAGGACGACTTCAAAAAAGCTAAAGATTTCTTTATAAATTCAGCGCTGGATAACACCAGAAGCCTTGATGAAATAAAAGAAGCAAGCTGTATTCTGGCACATATAGGAGTTATGGAAAAGGACCCTGATCTGCTGCTGAAATATGCGCTCAAGGATGCCATTACGGAGATGTCCAGCGAGATGTGCTATGAACTGGGAAATTACTACTTCGAAAAAGGTGACATGGATGAGGCAATAGTCTGGTATTATAACGCAGCCTATGAATGTCAGAGCATCCTGGATATCAGAAGAAGCGGAACAATGCCACGACTGGCGCTCGCTAAATGCTACCGTGTGCTGGGCAACGAGGAGCAGGCTACGGACTACGAAAGAGAAGCGTCTGAACTGGACGAAGTGTGAGAAAAAGCTGAAAAGTATAAAGTGGCCGGCATACTTTTGTATGTCGGCCATTGTGGTGTTATAATGTACTCTGTATTAGTATGTAAAAAAATCGGAGGCACATATGCAGATTATTGTTGTTGGCTGCGGAAATGTTGGAAATACGCTTATTCAGCAGCTTAGCAAAGAAGGACATAACATCACTGTCATTGAGGAAAAGAGCAGTGTTGTACAGTCTGCGGTAAACAATATGGACGTCATGGGAATTGTGGGAAATGGCGCCAGTTATTCTATTATGAAGGATGCAGGGATTGAGACAGCGGATCTTATGATCGCAGTTACTAACTCCGATGAGCTTAATCTCTTGTGTTGTCTCATAGCCAAAAAGGCAGGTAACTGCCAGACTATCGCAAGGGTAAGAAATCCCATCTACAAAAAGGAAATCAGTTTCATCAAGGAAGAACTTGGACTTTCCATGGTCATCAACCCTGAGGAAGCTGCTGCAAGTGAGGCAGAACGTCTTTTGAAGCTTCCTTCAGCTACCAAGATCGAGACCTTTGCCAGAGGAAGAGCAGAGCTGGTAAGGCTGGTTATTGATGAGAATTCCAGACTTTCCAATCTTGCATTAAAAGACATTCCGTCAGACCTTAAGAAAAAGGTTGTCATCGCTGTTGTAACAAGGGGAAATGATGTATTTATCCCCGATGGAAGCTTTATCTTAAGACCGGGAGATGAGATCACTATCATTGGCTCCAGCAAGAACACCTTAAGCTTTTTCAAAAAGCTGGGTCTTCCTTCTGCAAAGTGCCACTCCACTATTATCATTGGTGGCGGCGAGACGGGCTATTACCTGGCTAAGCAGCTTATTTCTCTCGGAGTCAAGGTCACCATCTTCGATAAGGATTCCGTAAGGTGTAAGGAGCTGACAGAGCTTCTGCCCCAGGCTCTTATCATCAATGGGGACGGAACGGACAAGGATATGCTTCAGGAAGAGGGCGTTACAAGGACTGAATCCTTCGTAGCCCTTACCAATCTTGATGAAGAGAATATTATGCTCTCAATGTATGTAAAGAGCATTAATCCTAAGGCCAAGCTTATTACCAAGGTTCACAGGGTAAATTACGGAGATATTATCGGCTCCCTGAATATAGGAAGTATCATTTATCCCAAGTACATCACAGCTGACAGAATCGTTCAGTTTGTACGTGGAATGGACGCTTCGAAAGACAGCAATATTGAGACTCTTTATAAGCTCAACGATGACAGGGTTGAGGCCATGGAGTTCATTGTAAGAAACGGAAGTCCCGTCATTGGAATTCCCCTTTCAGAGCTTAAACTCAAGAAAGGAATCCTTATTGCATGCATCAATCATAATGGTGAGATCATTTCTCCCGGTGGTGACAGCGTGATCAGGGACAGAGACTCAGTTATAGTAGTCACAACCCTGACCGGTTTTAAAGATATTGGCGATATTTTAGAGAAGTAAAAATATTCTATTGAGGAACGAAATAGATGAATTACGGAATGATTCGTTATGTGCTGTTCAGGCTCCTTAGAGTCATTGGATGGCTGCTTTTTTTGCCGCTTATTGTGGCTCTTGTTTACAAAGAATATGACAGTGCGCTTTCTTTTCTGATACTTGCAGCGTTTTGCGGAATTGCCGGGACAGTTGGAGGGCATTTCCTGCCCAAGAGCAGAATTATTTATGCAAAAGAGGGATTTGCCATCACTGCAGTTGCCTGGATCGGCATGAGTGCCATGGGTGCCCTTCCTTTTGTTATAACAGGCACTATTCCCAATTTTGTGGATGCCATGTTTGAAACTGTATCAGGCTTTACCACAACAGGAGGAAGCATCCTTACTTCCGTTGATGGTATTGAGAAGAGTGTTCAGTTTTGGAGAACCTTTACCCACTGGATCGGTGGTATGGGAGTTTTGGTATTCCTTCTTGCAGTTGTGCCCATGGCAGATGGATACAGCATGCATCTTATGAGGGCGGAAAGCCCCGGCCCTGTTGTAGGTAAGATTGTTCCAAAGGTAAAAGACACTGCTAAGATTCTTTACCTTATCTACTTCGGTATCACTGTGCTGGAGACCTTATGTCTTTGGGCATCAGGCCTTTCATTTTATGAAGCTATGACCATCACATTCTCAACTGTAGGTACCGGAGGATTTTCCGTGACCAACAGCGGAATTGGCGGATACTCGACTCTTTCGCAGGCCATTATCATAGTGTTCATGGCTCTTTGTGGAGTCAACTTTACAGTTTACTATTTCCTTATCCACGGAAAGCCCAAGGAAGCCTTTGCCATAGACGAGGTTAAGTACTACTTTGGAACCATTATCCTGGCATCTTCTTTGATCGCGATCGTCAATTACCGGGCGGGAGTTTTGGAATCAGCAGGTATGTGTTTTCACCACTCTTTGTTTGCAGTAACTTCCATCATGACAACTACGGGATTTGGAACTCTGGACTTTGACCAGTGGCCAAGCTTTTCAAGAGTACTTCTGATGGCCCTGGCCTGCGTCGGAGCCTGTGCAGGATCTACAGGTGGTGGATTTAAGTTTTCACGTGCTATTATTGTCATCAGGAACGCCAGAAACGAACTTAACTTCCTGGTACATCCAAAGGCGGTAAAACGAGTATATATGGATGGACATACGGTGGCAGGAACTACTGTAAAGTCTGTTTCAGCATATCTGGGACTATACGTAATTACGTTTTTGGTTTCCACACTGCTTGTGTCATTGGACAATTTTGATTTCCAGACTACCGTGACCTCTGTAATAGCTACTCTGAACAACATAGGGCCCGGACTTGGAAAGGTCGGCCCAATGGGCAATTACTCAGAGTTTTCCTACTTTTCCAAGATAGTTTTGATGTTTGATATGCTGGCCGGACGTTTGGAACTTCTGCCAATATTTATCATATTAAAACCGAAAACCTGGAAGCAGAAATTATAAAAAAAGTATAAACTTTTGAAAAATTTCATAAACTTTCCTTGAAAATTTTGCTTGAAAATTGTGTCCAAACTGTGATAAACTTATCTAAGTTTCGAGAATTGGAAGAGAAAAAGGCAGGACGGATTAATGATAAAGGCAAGGAAAGTGGGGATGATGCTCCTTGTCACGTTCTTGATAGGCTGTATTGCTTTTGCCGGGTGTCTGCTTTATACAAGAAGTATTAAACTAAGTACAGAAGGCGGAGGAAATGTTACTTCGGGGATGTCTGACGTGCTTATCGAACTTCTTGATGATTCAACCCAGGATCCTGACGGTACGGGGGAAGTGCTTTCTGGGAAGCGGTTATCGCAGAAGCTTACAGTGACAACTGATGAGGGCGTTTTAGCAGTTAGTGGAACAGTGACTAAAGTACAGGATGCGTTTTATCCTGGAAGCTATGAACTTAAATTTGCGAGAAATGCAATTCTGTCATCCAGAGCACAGATTCAGGTGCAGATGGAGGTCAATAAGGGCGAGGAGGTACATATCCTCACCGGAGACAGAGAGAACGGATTCACAGAGTTTGCATCTGTTATAGTTACCCAGGAGAATCGCGTCTCCTTCTATACCAGCATACTTCAGGACTACACGTTATCTACAACAGATATCATGAGTGCCCAGGCTGCAATGGCAGATATGTTGGGATCAACTGAGAATTAACCGAATAACAGACTTCTTACCACGTGTATCAGTAAGATATGTACGGGGTAGAATGCGTAGAAAGCATACTTGAGCTTTCCCAGCCTTCTGCCTCGTTTTTTGTTGTATAAATACATGAGAATAAAGGCGGGAAATGCCAGATACTCAGTGCCGAAGTTTGCCAGGAAAAGATATCCTGCCAAAATATTCACGGGCTCAAAGAGTCTGAAAACATAGAATATAACGATTAGAACCACACCAAACCAGTGGTAGTCGCATTCCAGCTTCTGGCCAAGGAATGCGTCAAGAAAAATGGCCATGGCCGATAGAAGGTATGCAAATATCACATTTGCCGACAGCTTTTTTACCAGGGCAAAAGAGCTGTGGATGCCCCACAGGACCATAAGGCCTATGAACAGGGTGAAATATACGTTACAGTGGTCGTTCCAGGTGGAACGGTTTTCGAGGAGCACCTCAATAAAGTTAAGGTTGTAGGGATCCTCCTTGCAATAAAAGGTAAGGTCGAAAAAGGGCTCTGAAATGAAGCCAAAAATTAACAGGCTAAGAGCGTATCTTAGCCTGTTTTTGGTATGAATGAATCCCTCTACCAGAAGAAAGCAGAAGATAGGAAATGCTGTTCTGCCTACCCCTCTGAGGATGTTGTATATGGTCTTAACAGTATCAAAAGAGATATCATCGGGAATAAGTCCATCCCTTGCAATAGGGACGATTATTCCGGCCATAATGTGATCAAGGAGCATTGTAATGCAGGCGATGACCTTAAGAGTATTTCCGTTTATGCGTCTGAAGGTGTCTGTCTGCATCATACAAGCCTCTAATGATTACTCAAAGATTACCTTGTCCCATGTATCATCAGGGATAAGAGAGATGTAAGTCTTACCTGTGTTGATCTGGAGCTCTTCACCGGTTTCGTCGTAGTACTTGGTAACTCCGGTCTCACTGGTCTTGGACCATGTGATGTCCTTGGCTACGCCGTTTGTGATGTACCATCCAAGCTCGCTTCCGTTGATACAGTTGTAGATCAGATAACCGTTCTCATCAAGCTGGGAGAAGGAGCATTTCTGAAGAATAACATTCTTAAATGCCAGAGGCTCTTCGTTGGAAGCATCAAAATACTGATCGCCGTACTCGTAGTACTCGTAAAGCCCTGTCTCAGGATTAAGAACGAGCTGAGAAGAGTTGTGAGTAAATGGAAGTACAATCTTGTTAGCTGAATAAGATCTGTCGTACTTCTCGTCCAGATTGATCTCTTTTCCGTATTCAACAAAATTGAAGTGGCTGCCTTCGTTGGCAAATTCATTGTAGGTAGCTGAGATGCCGAATCTTTCGATATCTGACTCAAGGTCTCCGTTTAAGATATACTCTGTGAACTCTCTGGACTTACCGTTGTCCACACGTGAGAAATAACCTGAGATGTGATCCTTGGCCCAGTCCTTTGCAAAGTAAGCATCGTTGTGGTATGGACCTCCGTCGTGGCAGAGAATGGCGTTCCATTCGGATGCCAGAAGGATGTTGGTAGGTCTTGTGCTTCGGATGCTTCCCAGCTGCTCAATGGTACCCCAGTCCTTAACTACACACATAAGTCTTGTGATGCGGTCGTTCTTGGTGCTGTTCATAAGTTCATAAACAACGTCAGCCTTTGTGGTCTGGAAGTGTGGAAGAGCAGTGATCTCATTATCAACCATTGCTGCGATAGGACGCTGGTCCTTGATATCCTCACTTATAGGCTCACCTGTAAGCTCCGAGAAATACATTCCCTCGGGAAGAACATAAGGCTCATCGCTCTCCTCGGCAGGAGCCTCTTCAGTAGAAGCCTCCTCAGTAGCAATGTCCTCAAGAGATTCAAAGGAAGCGATAGCTGCTCCGCCATCCTCAGAATCTGCTGAATCCTTACCGCATGCAGTCATTGCAAGAAGTGTAGTAGCGCAAAGTGCTACAGCACAAACTCTTTTGCCGTATTCTCTAATAAACATTTTCATAATCTCCTATATTTAATTAAATCAATCCTATATATTTTATCAGAACTATCGCCTTTTTTCCATTCCTTTTAGACTAAAGTTAGTTTCATGGTATAATAAAGGTAGATATGACCAGACTGGTTATGGAGGCAGAGCCTATGAAACTTATGTTTATTGGGGCTGACCATGAGGTTACGGGAAGCTGTCATTTTATTGAAGCAGCCGGCAAGAACATTCTTGTGGACTATGGAATGGAGCAGGGGAAGAACTATTTTGAGAATGTTCCGCTTCCTGTGTCGGCTCCGGAGATTGATTATGTGTTCCTGACACATGCTCACGTCGATCACTCGGGAAATCTTCCACTCTTATATTCAAAGGGCTTTAGAGGAAAGATATATGCCACAGAGGCCACAGCTGATCTTTGCAGCATTATGCTCAGAGACTGCGCCCACATTCAGATGCAGGAAGCAGAGTGGAGAAACCGAAAGGGCAAAAGAAATAAGGACATAGCGATGCTTGAGCCCACCTATACCATGGAGGATGCGGAGAACGCCATTAGATGTATTGTTCCATGCAGCTATGGAAGTGAAGTTGAGGTTTGCGAAGGAATTAAGATAAGGTTCACTGATATAGGGCATCTCCTTGGTTCTTCCAGTATAGAAGTCTGGCTTCAGGAAAAGAATGTGACGAAGAAGCTTGTCTTTTCCGGAGATATAGGCAATAAGGATCAGCCGCTTATCAAAGATCCTCAGTACACTGATGAGGCCGATATAGTGGTCATGGAGTCTACCTACGGTGACAGGCTTCATGCAGAAGAAAAGTCTGACTATGTAAAGGATCTGGCCCAGATTCTGGACAGGACCTTTGCCCGGGGAGGAAATGTTGTCATTCCTTCTTTTGCTGTGGGCAGAACACAGGAGGTACTATACTTTATCAGGAAGATAAAGAAAGAGGGACTTGTAAGTTCTTATCCCCAGTTCCCGGTATTTGTGGACAGTCCCCTGGCTGTGGAGGCTACTGAGGTCTTCCAGAAGAACCAGTATGAATGCTATGATGAAGAGGCTTTGGAACTCATAAAGAAGCGTATAAACCCGATCACCTTCCCTGGACTTAATCTGTCCATCACAACAGAGGAATCCAGGGCGATCAATGAGGATCCGGAGCCAAAGGTTATCATCTCAGCTGCGGGAATGTGCGACGCAGGAAGAATAAGGCATCATCTGAAGCACAATCTCTGGAGACCTGAGTGTACTATTTTATTTGTTGGGTATCAGTCCATAGGAACTACAGGAAGAGCCATTGTGGATGGCGCTGAACAGGTCAAGCTCTTTGGTGAGACCATAGATGTGAAGGCTGAGATCACAAAGCTTGTGGGGCTTTCGGGCCATGCAGACAAGGCAGGACTCATTGAGTGGATAGAGGCCTTTAAGAAACCGCCTAAGAAAGTATTTGTGGTACACGGTGAAGACAGCGTCTGCAGCTCTTTTGCAAAATGTCTTTGCGAGGAGCACGGATTTGACGCCTATGCGCCCTACAGTGGAACGGAATATGACATTATTTCGGGACAGATCCTTAAAGAGGGTATTCCGATTCCTATCAAGAAGAAGGAATCTGCGCTTGTTTCAGATGTCTATGCTCGCCTTAAGGCAGCAGGTGCAAGACTTATGGGCATCATAGCAAAGTCTGAGGGCATTTCCAACAAGGACAAGGCCAAGTTCGCAGATCAGAT
>DFGW01000082.1 GCA_002372465.1 Butyrivibrio sp. UBA3740 | reverse complement strand
ACAAGGGTCTTACCTTCACCGGTTTTCATCTCGGCAATACGGCCCTGGTGAAGAATGATTCCACCGATAAGCTGTACCCTGAAGTGCTCCATTCCAAGCACTCTTTTGCCGGCTTCACGAACAACTGCGTAAGCCTCAGGCATGATGTCATCAAGAGTCTCGCCATCAGCAAGTCTCTTTCTGAACTCCTCAGTCTTGCCCTTGAGTTCCTCGTCAGAAAGTGCCTGCATCTGAGGACGCATAGCCTCAATTGCATCGACTGTTGACTTGATTCGCTTAAGCTCCCTTTGGGAATGTGTTCCGATGATCTTATCTAATATACTCATATCAAATCTCCTAAAAAAGGGCATAGTCCACCCTTTATAATAAGCAAAATCCAAAGGACATTGTAGCAGATTTTGCCTATATTTTCAAATCCTGGAATAAAAGACCACCACAGCCATTCTGTAGATATGGCAGTGGTGGTTTCCAGTTTATATTATTAGGTTTTTGATCAATACTTCATAGCCTGCTCTTCGCCGTTCATTACACGGATAGCGCCCTGAGCAAGAGCCAGGAGCTCATCCTCTCCGGGATAAACAGTTACAGGTGCGATCCAGTCAACACGCTCTTTGATCTTGTCTGTGATAACCTGACCATAAGCGATTCCGCCTGTAAGGATGATCTGGTCAACCTTGCCCTTAAGAACTGTTGCACATGCACCGATGTTCTTGCAGATCTGATAGATGAATGCATCGCGGATAAGGTTAGCCTTCTCGTCGCCATCCTCGCACATCTTGTTAACTTCTCTCATGTCGTTGGTTCCAAGGTAAGCATTAAGTCCGCCGTAGCCAACGATCTTCTTCTTCATCTCGTCGTAGGAGTACTTTCCTGAGAAGCACATATCAACCAGTGCCTTTGCAGGGATTCCGTTAGCTCTTTCAGGTGAGAAAGCACCGTCGCCGTTAAGAGCAGCGTAAACGTCGATCATCTTGCCGTTCTTGTGAACGCCTGTTGATGTACCGCCACCCATATGAACAACGATAACGCTGATCTCGTCATATTTCTTTCCGATCTCTTTAGCATATCTTCTGGCAACTGCCTTCTGGTTAAGAGGGTGATCGATAGAAACACGCTCAATCTCAGGTACTCCGGAAATTCTTGCCACAGGATCCATCTCGTCAACTACAACAGGGTCTACGATGTATGAAGGAACACCAATCTCGTCGCCAATCTCTCTTGCGAGGATTCCGCCAAGGTTAGATGCGTGCTGTCCCTGAACGCCCTTCCTGAGGTCCTCTAAAAGTGCATCTGTGCACTCGTAGGTTCCGCCGGGAATTGGACGAAGAAGTCCGCCTCTTCCTACTATTACGTTAAAGCTCTTTATATCGATGTTCTCCTTCTTCAGGAAATCAAGGATGATGTTCTTACGGAAGTCCTTCTGGTCGATGATAGATGCGTAGGACTCGATCTCCTCTGTGCTGTGACGAAGAGTCTCCTCTTTCATAAGAGTCTCATCCTCGAAAATACCAACCTTTGTAGATGTGGAACCCGGATTGATGATCAAACTTTTAATCATGATTGTTTTCTCCTTTTTTCATATGGAAGTTACGACTCGCTTATCTCCTTTTTAATGGAAGTTACGACTCGCTCCGCTCGCCGTAACACGTTCGAACTAACCTCGTATAATACCTCGGTAAGTTCTCTCAGCCCTCACTTTTGTGCAACAACAGCTGCAAGTGCGATAGAGTTAACCTTAACCTCAACAGAATCAGATCTTGAAGTAAGGATAACAGGAGCCTTTGTACCTGTAAGAATGTTACCATTCTTAACTTTTGCAAGACGAACGATTGTCTTGTAGGTAAGGTTTCCTGCGTGGATATCAGGGAAAAGAAGGATGTCGGCATCGCCAACGATCTTTCTGTCAAGAGCACCTGCCTTGTGCTTGGCTGCCTCAGGATCGATGGCAAGGTCCATTGAAAGAGGTCCGTCTACTATGCAGTTCTTGATCTCTCCCTCTTCGTTAAGTCTTGTGAGCTCTGCTGCCTCAACTGTTACAGGCATCTTAGGGTTAACAACCTCAACTGCTGCCAAAGGAGCAACCTTAGGGCACTCAACTCCGCAGGCTCTTGCTACGTCTACTGTATATTCAATGATGACTTTTTTATCTTCAAGAGTTGGGTATGGCATAAAAGCAACGTCTGTAAGGAATAAAAGACGGTCGATTCCGGGAATCTCAAACACGCAAACGTGTGAAAGAGGACGGCCTGTTCTAAGACCAACTTCCTTATCAAGTACGCTCTTAAGGAAATCCTTGGACTCAAGAGATCCCTTCATATAAATATCAGCCTTGCCATCATGTACAAGAGAGACTGCTGTGCGAGCTGCTTCGATTGTATCTTTAACATCAATGATCTCATACTCCGAAGGATCCATAGAAAGCTGCGCCATGATCTCATCAATCTTCTCCTTGTCACCAACAAGGATAGGATCAACAATTCCTCTCTCCTTAGCTACCTTAACTGCCTCAAGTACGTGTGAATCCTGCGCACAAGCTACAGACATTTTCTTCTTGGTAGCATTTTTAAGTTTTGCCAAAATGTCATCAAAGTTCTTACTCATAATTGGAATTCCCTCCATAAAAATAAATGTGCTTGCGACCTCTGTAATCCATGCTGCGATGGAACCCATGAAACAAGTCGCCATATGATAAAATTTTAACACTACCAACCGGATAATGCAATCTTGATATATCGATTACTCACATTCCAATAAGATCAAACTCCTTAAAGGAAACTGTCAGCCTGTAATCGCAGCTTGGATTGCTGTATTTTATTAGCACTGTCCTTTTTGACATGTGATAGTACCAGCCTTCCTTTGCTTCCTCAAACCTATGGTAGTTAAGGAAATGCGGAAGTTCTCCGGAGCTGTCTGCTGCTCCTGTTGCGTCCATGCATCCACCGCTGCTCTCGGTGCACTTTAGCCAGACAGTTAGAGGAGATTTATCTCTTCTTATCATTTCTACCAACATATCTTCTACAGGATTCTTATAGCTTCCCTCAAACTTAAAGTCCACATCAACCACATCATACCCGCTCATGGTGATGTGTGTCTTACAAAAGTCACCTCTCTTGAAATTATTGGTCACACCATCGTCCTCGTAAATCGTGAAGCGACTTACGTCCCGCTTTCTTTGATCCTCCTCGGCAAGGCCTTCTGATAAATTAACTGTATTGCCATCCGTAAATGGAGCAAGATACAGGTGGAGTCCTGTGACTTTGTCTTTTTCCAGATTCATGGGCTGGTTCAGGGCAAAGGGAACTATGGCCCCTTCCCTGATGAACATGGGAATCGTATCTAAGTCTGCATGAACAGGGCCTATCTGTCCGCCCTCGTGACAGGTAAAATCATCATTCATGTTGTACCAGAGCTGCCCTGAAGGCAGGTAGACTTCTCTCGTATCAGCCCCCTCTTCAAGGACATTTGCCACCAGGATATCCCTTCCAAACATGAATTCGTCATCAATCACCGGGGCAATAAGGTCACTTTGAAATTCAAATACCAAAGGTCTCATAATGGGCGCTCCGGTCTTTGACGCCTCGTATTCCAGCGAATACAGGTAGGGCGACATGCGATAGCGGAAAAGAAGCAGCTCTCTTATGAGCTTTGTATCCTCAGGGTACATCCAGGGTTCAGTAACAGTATTGTCGTCTGAAGCCGAATGGATGGAAAACCTGGGCTGGAAAATCCCGTTCTGTACCCATCTGATAAAGAGCTCCCGGCTGGGCACAGGTCCTGCAAATCCGCCGATATCCGCACCCTCATTGGGCTGTCCCGAAAGTCCCATTCCAAGGATTGTGGGAAGGTTTGCCCTAAGGGTCTCCCAGCTTGTGTAGTTGTCGCCACACCAGGTCTGGGCGTAACGCTGTATTCCTGCTGCCCCGGCCCTGCAGACAGAGTAGGGACGACAGTTTCCGTCATGCTCTGTTATGGCCTCATTGCTCAGCTTGCACATAAGGTTTGCCATGATGGGTTTAAGCGCCCCGAGTGATGAACCTTTTTTGTCAAAAGAAATTTCGGCGTCCCTATCAAGAAGTCCGTCATATTCACAGTTATCGTTCCAGATGGAATTGGCACCCTTATCAATGAGAGCTTTTTTAAGGCACTCCTTCCACTTATCTCTGGCATCGGGATTTGTATAATCCCAATAGGCTCCGTCTCCGCCCCACCACCTGCAAATGGCAGTTGTTCCTCCGGTGTTTGCCTTCTCTGCAGCAGAACCTGCTGCCTTTACGAAAACGCCGGCTTCTTCAAATTCCTTAAAACGCGGATGATCAAGGAGGACTCCCGGCTTAACGTTAGGTACGTTCGGTGCGCCGGCTTCTTCCATAGCCTTAAAATAGCCTTCAGGGTCTTTGAACCTGTCGCTGTTCCAGCAGAATACGCAGCGCTTTCCCTCCACAGAGGTGTAGCCTGAGGAAAGATGGAATCCATCGATGGGGAAGCCCTCCTCATGAACTGTATCCACAAACTCAAGAAGTGCTTCATCGCAGTCCCTTGGAAGCTCCGCATAATACATAGATGACCCCTGATAGCCCAAAGCTCTTTTGGGTAAAAGAGCAGGTCGACCAGTAAGAAGCGTGTAGTTATCTATTATCTTTGATATCTTTCCGCCACCCATAAGGAAGATATCCAGGTCTCCTCCATCGGTCCTGAAATAGCTGTATCTTGGGAAATAATTGGATTTCTCACATCCCATGTTAAAGACAGACTCGTAGAAGTTGTGATAGAAAACTCCCACAGCCTTATGGGATGTCTGATCAAGTCTTATATAGAAAGGTATATGCTTATAGAGTGTGTCTGCGCTCCGGGCATCGTACCCAAAGCTGTCAGTAGCTCTTTCCCTGAGGGTCTTCTTGTTCTTGTTCAAAGGCCCGGTCTTCTCGCCAAAGCCATAGAAAAAATCCCCCTCCTTCATCCTTGTATAGGAAGTAAGTCTTAGGTTTGAATCTTTAGTAAATGGGCATAGTCCTTCCGTTGAGTAAAGCACCTCCCCGTCCCGATCCTGAAGCTCAAAGGCGAACGGTTCTTTTGTCAAAGTAAGCCTAAGGCTCTTAGTCATAAAGATGATCCTGTCATCTGTTTCTTCATCCTTTGGCTCCACCGGCTCAATCCGTTTTCTCTCCCCTTCAAACAAAGGGTCAAGCCTGTCCTCCCAGGCAGTAGTCATCAGCACATAGGACTCCTCGGGAAATTCCCTGTCAAAGGAGCACCTCACCCTTACGATCTCATCTGTCAGAAAATATACCTTCACATCCGCGCAGTCACCATGAAGCACAAAGGCGTCACCATCTTTTTCAACACTTAAAATCGCTCTCAATATCTCCATAAGTACCTCCCAAATCAGAACATTTATATTATACCATTCGCAGCCCGTCGCGTTGTTATTTGTTGCCGCTAATCACAGTTTCCCATCACCAGGCCGGCCTGGCATGGGAAACTGTGCCTAATAACTCCGTGGTAGATGACGCGGCAGCGAGGAAATGGTAAAATAGAAATATCTTTTATAGAGAACGGAGGGTACTTATGGGAAAAGTCTTTCATGTTGATCATCAGATCGCAAACAAGAATGTTGAAGACTCCATCACTGAGTGGACCAAGGTTGTAAGATACTCAGATATCAATAGCGAGGACAGGCTCTTTGGCGGAACACTCATGTCCTGGATTGATGAAGTTGCAGGCATAGTTGCGGTAAGACATTCCGGGAATCCGGTAACCACTGCAGCCATTGACAACATGCAGTTCAAGCAGGGGGCAAAGCTTGACGACATAATCGTAATAATCGGAAAGATCACTCACGTGGGAAAGACTTCCATGGAGGTCAGAGTTGATACCTACGTTGAGGATAGAAGAAACGGCATGCGCCATGTTCTCAATCGTGCTTATCTCACTGAGGTCTGCATCGATGATGACAACACTCCTGTACTGGTGCCCTATGGTCTTAACGTAAGGACCGAGAGTGAAAAAGCAGAATGGGAAGGCGCAGAAAGAAGACGTGAGCTTCGTCGTCAGCGCCGTATGGAAGGTTTCTAGATTGCACACAATAAAGGCGCAATGGATTTTTGTCCATGCGCCTTTTTATTTTAGTTTGTCTTCTTGTCAAAAGCCCTGATAACTGCCTTGGCAAAAGAGATTGTGACAGCATTCGGGTGTCTTGCAGTGAAGTACATAAGCTTATTCGCATTCCCGCTTATGGCTACTTCAGTCTCTTTTATCCTTTTGCGAATGTCAGGACGCAGAAAAATTTCTTTTACCAAAGTGACTGTGTCGTGGTCCCGGCTTCGAAGTGCATTCTTCATGATGACCATCAGCATCACCACAAACTCCCTGTCCATCTGATGATCCGCGTTAAGGACCTTCTTCTCCTTGAGGATCTCACGAAAGGTCCTGTCAGTAAGTTCAAGATTCGTTAAAAGCTTTTCGTTATAAGCGTGTGACATGGAGCTTGCCACCAGGCGGTAATGATAGAAGTATGAGCCCTCCATGATCACCAGCCTTCTGCAGTCGCAAAGGCAGGGAAGGGTTATGTTCACGTCCTCAGACATGGTGATGGAAGGGTCGCAGTACTTGATATTATCAAGGATAAGCTTTCTTGAGATCAGCTTCATGCAGCGGGACATGGTCACGGGTCTTACTTCGTTTCCGAGAAGATTCAAGCGTAGGTCTGAAAGTGCCTTCCCGGTGTACTCACCAGGGGCCAGAGCCTGTGTCTCTTTTCGGCGCTCCCCCGCCTTCTCCACGATATAGTTACCTGCAATTATCTCATCCACTGCAAAAGAACTGTCAGTGCGCTCATAGAGCTTCTCCATCATATCAAGGTCGATCCAGTCGTCACTGTCAAGGAAAGCTACGTAGTCGGAGGTTGCCTCAATAACGCCCTCAATCCAGGCGGACATAAGGCCTCCGTTTTCCTTGTGGATGACTTTTACGCGGGAGTCCCCGGCGGCATATTCGTCGCACTTTGCAGGGCTCTTTCCATCCGTTGAGCCATCGTCCACCAGCATGATCTCCAGATCCTCAAAGGTCTGTCCAAGGACGGATTCCAGGCACTGATCCATATATTCTGCAGTGTTGTATACCGGTATGATTACACTTATCTTGGGCATTTTTTACAACCCTTTTCTCTCCCTGTTGTAATTGATAAGGCATCCGGCGCGGACGATCTTGCGCTCATCCTCGGTCATTGGTGTGGTGTAGAGGTTTATCTCTTTTACCTCATCACCGATGACGTAGGCCTTGATGCTCTCTGTATTTCCATCTGCCAGAGCCTTCTTGATGCCCGGCACAAAAATGTAGCTTCCGATATCGAACATGTCCGGAGCTTCCTTCATCTGGAATGGGATCATGCCCCAGTTCATAACGTTTGAACGATAACGCTTTGTGGCATACTCCTCGCAGATGTTGGCAAGTCCGCCAATAACCCTCTGGCAGGAAGCAGCCTGTTCACGGGCAGAGCCGTCACCGGGCTTCTTGGCATAGATCATTGATCCGATCTCTGTCTCAGCGGCAACGATGTTCTCCTGGCCGGGGATGGTTCTGATCTTATCGAATACTCCCTCAAGCTCAGGGTCAGCCTTGAATATATCTTCACCTGCAACACGGGCCTTCTCCACCTTGTCAACCTCTTTAGAGCGACCAACATACTCAGGATCTCTTCTGGAGAGTGTGAACTCTGCAAGACCGAGAGGATTTGATCTGAAGGATGAAGTCTCACCGGATGGAATAAGCTCATCGGTTGTGGTTACAGGATCAAGGATCTTGGAACAAACCTTGAGGACAATATTATCTGTGAGTCTGCTCATTGCAGGCCATGGCTTGATGTTAGGTCCGCTGACAAGCTCCTCCGAAAGGTCAGCCTTGCCAAAGCCATTGTAGCAGCGAGCCTTATAGGAGCTGTCATCAAAGTGATACTCAGGAACATCTCCCCAGCAGTCCAGTGTCTCTGCTGATGTAAGGATTCCGCCGTTGATGGCTGTTGCTGCGATAGAACGTGCGTCCATAAGTGCAACTGCTGACATCTGTCCGTTCCCCGGCTTTGATCCCTCACGGTTAGGGAAGTTACGGGTTGTATGACGAATTGAAAGACCATCATGCATAGGTGTATCTCCTGCGCCAAAGCATGGTCCGCAGAAGGCTGTTCTAAGGATCACGCCTGAAGCCATAAGGTCTGTAACAAGGCCCTGTTTAGCAAGCTCCATAAACACAGGCTGTGACGATGGATAAACTGCCAGGTTGAACTGGTCGCAGCCGGTGGTCTTGCCCTTAAGAGCGTGAGCAGCTTCCACAACGTTGGTGTAGTTACCACCCGCACAGCCTGCGATGATACCCTGCTGGGTCATAAGACCCTTATCTGTAATCTTGTTAAGAAGGTGGAACTGGGCCTTACCCTGAGAAACCTTCTCCGCTTCTTTTTCCACATCTGCAAGAATATCCTTGAGGTTAGCGTTAAGCTCATCGATTGTGAAAGCATTGCTTGGGTGGAAAGGAAGGGCGATCATAGGCTTAACAGTAGAGAGGTCAAGCTCAATAACTCCATCATAGTAAGCCACATCAGCAGGATTGAGTTCCTTATAATCTGCTGCTCTGCCGTGCTCGGTAAGGTAGGACTTAGTGTCCTCATCAGTTCTCCATATGGATGAAAGACAGGTGGTCTCTGTGGTCATAACATCCACACCGTTACGATAGTCGGTGGTCATGGATGCTACGCCCGGGCCAACGAACTCCATTACCTTATTCTTGACATAGCCGTTCTTGAACACTGCTCCGCAGATGGCTATAGCGATATCATGAGGTCCTACGAAGGGCTGAGGCTTACCTGTGAGGTAAACAGCCACTACGCCGGGACGTGCCACGTCGTATGTATCCTGAAGGAGCTGCTTAACCAGCTCTCCGCCGCCTTCACCAATTGCCATGGTTCCCAGAGCTCCGTATCTTGTGTGGGAGTCTGAACCAAGGATCATCTTGCCACAGCCTGCCATCATCTCTCTCATATACTGATGGATAACTGCGATGTGCGGTGGAACATAGATTCCGCCGTACTTCTTGGCGGCTGAAAGTCCAAACATGTGATCATCGTCATTGATGGTTCCGCCAACTGCGCAAAGTGAATTGTGGCAATTGGTGAGAACGTAAGGAATAGGGAACTTCTCCATTCCTGAAGCCCTTGCTGTCTGAACGATTCCAACAAAGGTGATGTCGTGGGAAGCCATGGCATCAAACTTGATCTTCAGATTCTCCATGTTGCCTGAAGTGTTGTGAGCTTCCATGATGGAGTAGGCAATTGTGCCTTTCAAAGCCTCTTCCTTGGTGGTCTTCTTACCGTAGACCTTAAAAAGCTTCTCCTCTTCTCCCTCGGGGACAAGATCGGTTCCGTTTACAAGATATGCGCCCTTATCATACAACTTGATCATAGAAATCTCCTTTTAATATATTTTCTGCAGATTGTGCTATTGCCGCCTAAGTCATTAGTATTGCAATCTTTCCTTATTATAAACTATTTTTAGTCAGTTACAACAATGCAAAATTAATGTAGACCTGGGAAAAGAGCCTTTGATAAAATTTAATATCATGAACATTATAAAAATAACTGATACAAACTTATCTGAACTTGATATCTATACCAAAATTCCCGAAAGGCAGCTCCTTACCATCAATGAGCCGGAACCAGGGGTCTTTATCGCGGAGAGCTTCAAGGTGCTGGAGAGGGCATTAAGTGCAGGATACAAGCCGCTTTCTGCGGTGGTTGAAGATAGATGCCTTGCAAAGTTCAAGGCTATGTTTGCCTCGGGAGATGATGTGGGATCTGAAGAGATTGAAGATGCAGGTAATGAATCTTCAGTCACTTCTTTTACAGTTGAAAAATCAGATGTTTCTTCCCGCCTTTTTCTTGGAGACAATTTCCCGGTGTTCACTGCTGCCGGGGAGGTGCTGGATTCCATCACCGGCTACCATTTAACCGGCGGATGCCTTTGTGCCATGAAGAGAAAAGAGCTGTCGTCTCCTCTTGAGATTTTAAAAAGTGCAAAGCGAATAGCTCTTATGGAGAATGTCATGAACCCCACAAACGTTGGAGCAATCTTCCGCTCGGCTGCTGCCCTTGGAATGGATGCAGTTCTTTTAACAAGATCCTGCGCTGATCCCCTCTACAGAAGGGCAATCCGTGTCAGCATGGGCACTGTATTTCAGATTCCCTGGGCATTTGTGGACTACTGGAATGTATCCAAAGATGATATTAATCAAAAAGCACCTGCATCAGAAAGGACAATAACAGACAAGATCCACCCTTCTCAGGAAGGATGGTGCGAACTCTCCTGGCCGGAAGAAGGGATTGAGCTTCTTCACGAGCAGGGCTATAAACTTGCTTCCATGGCCCTTCGAAACGAGTCCGTCTCCATCGGAGACCTGCGACTCAAGGATGAGGATAAACTGGTTGTGGCTCTTGGCTCTGAAGGCGAAGGCCTGCTTCCAAAGACCATAGATATGAGCGACTATGTGGTGAAGATTCCCATGGCACACGAAGTGGATTCCCTGAATGTTGCAGCTGCCAGTGCTCTGGCATTCTGGGAGCTTGGCCGCCATTAAATATGTTGTAGACCCGCACAAAATCCGGATGTATTGAATGTATTTGGAGATACTAAATGGTAGAAATATTTGGAACGCTTGGTCCTTCCTGCGAAGCGGAGGACACTTTATATGAGATGTTTAAAGAAGGGATGACAGGCATTCGCATTAACCTCTCCCACATCATGCTAAGGGACTGTGAAGACAAAATTGACCGGGTTAAACAGGCGGCAAAAAGAGCCGGCGTAACTCCCAAGATTCTTATTGACCTTCAGGGGCCGGAACTAAGAATAGGTGACCTGAAGGAGCCATTAACCCTTACCGAAGGCGCAGCGCTTTTCCTTAATGAGCAAGACTCTGCTGCCACTGGGAAAGGTATTAGTGATGAATGCGTATCAGCGTGCATAAAAAGCCCCGGCGACAACTTTGTCTGTGTGGACAGAAAGATTCTTGAAGCCTTACAGGTGGGCAGAAAGGTGCTTCTTGATGATGGAAAGATAGAGGCAAAAGTCATCTCATGCAACAGTGAAATGGCTGGTCTCAAAATCCTTCGGGGAGGAATCCTCTCCGGAAGAAAGAGCATAGCAATCGAAGGAGCCACCATCGATATGCCTGCCCTGACAGAAGCGGACCATGAGAACATCAAGCTGGCAGGAAGCCTTGGAATCACAGGGGTAATGCAGCCCTTCGTAAGAAGCAGCCGGGACCTTATGTACTTAAGAAGCGTGATTGAAGCACAGGCAGGAAGCAGTAAGCCCATAATCGGAGACAGCTTGGCTGCGTCCGGAAACAGCGTCCCGAAGCCTGGCAGCTGCTGTGCTCTTAAGATATATGCCAAGATAGAAAGCAGAGCCGGTGTAGAAAATCTCACCAGCTTCTTACCCTACGCAGATGAAATCATCATCGCCAGAGGTGACCTTGGAAATTCCATGCCCCTCTGGGAGCTTCCAAAAGTGCAAAAAGAAATCTCCCGGACCTGCCGGGAGAATAATAAACCATTTATGGTGGTGACTCAGATGCTCTCATCAATGGAACACTGCAAGGTTCCCACAAGAGCGGAGGTCAGCGATATTTATAATGCAGTTCTGGATGGAGCTTCCTCAGTTATGGTAACAGGCGAAACCGCCATCGGCGACTACCCGGTGGATGTTATCAGATACCTAAGCCGAACAGGCTCATCTGCTGATATCTCTCGGGAAACTCCTGCATATATTTAAAGCAGTCATCAGGCTTGTACATGATTCCGTTGAACTTGCACATCTCATTAAAGACCTTTGTCAGCTGCGCACTGTTGGGGCTTGGCAGCTCATAGGCATTTCCGTAGGTGCTTATGTATTTCTGCTTAAGTCCCGGGAAATGCTTATCCAGTGCCTCGTAGAAATATTCTCTGTCCCCCTCCCGGAGCGTCAGTCCCATTCCAAAGCTTATGATTCCCTTGACGCCTGTTCTCACACAGGCATCAAGAATCAGCTCAAGATTTTCCACAGTATCATTTATGAAGGGTAAAAGGGGTGTGATCCAGACCACAGTCGGGATGCCTCTCTTTTGCATCTCCTCAAGTATCTCAATGCGGCGCTTTGTATTACAAACATTTGGTTCGATTATGCTGCAGAGGTCATCGTCGTAGGTAGTCAGCGTGATCTCAACCACGCACTTGGCCTTCTTATTGATCTCTTCCAACAGATCGATGTCTCTTAAGATTCTGTCTGACTTGGTCTGTATGGCCAGTCCAAACTCATATTTGGAAATGATCTCAAGACACTGTCTTGTGAGTCCCAGCTCCAGCTCGCAGTGCATATAGGGGTCAGACATGGCTCCCGTTCCGATCATGCATTTTTTACGTTTCGACCTAAGAGCCATCTCCAGCAATACCGGCGCATTTTGCTTTACCTCTACATCCTCAAATGGATGAAGGAACTGATAGCACTTGCTCCTGCTGTCACAGTAGATGCACCCATGAGTGCAGCCACGATATATGTTCATCCCGGTAAAGCCGTTATTGCTTGTGAGAATCCCCTTTGCATCTACAAAATGCATACCGCACTTCCCCTTTATCCCTTAGTTCATGTGAGTAAAGATCCAGTCTGCGCCGGCCATTCCCATGGCAAAGAAAGCTACGGTGATCATCAGGAAAAATGCTCCCTTGTCGTACACAATCTTTTCCTGATTGAAGTTTGATAAAAGCACTTCTATGCCAAGACCTATGAGGATAATCGGCCAGAGTTTAAATATCAGGTCATATCCGATCACACCAACAAACAAGTGCAGTACAAACATAACACCAAAGGCAATCAGCATAAGACCGGTGGTAATGGATCCCACTCTGTGAGTTCTTACACTTTCCATTTTACGCCTCCTTTGTCTCCTGTGCATTTGTTTCTACAGGCTGTGCTTCCTGCTTGGGAGCAATCTCTGCTATGCGCTTAACTTCTATATCCGGAGTGGCATTGATCTGTTTTTTCTTGCCAATTATCAGGTAAACTCCTGCAATCACAAACAGTACTGCCATCACAAACTGAGGGACCTGGGAAACTACAGGATAAATGTAATCCCAGTATCCATCGGGGATAAGGCTGTAGATCATGCTTGAGAAATAGTGCCAAAGCTGTCCGCATCCGATAAAGATCAGCACTGCTGCAACAACTCTTTTCAAAGTAGTGTTAGAAACGTTGATATTTCTTGCATATGAGTATTCATCCCAGATGAACTGATCTGTTGTACTCTCAAATTCTTCATCTGTCATCCCGGCATAGTTTCTTGCATGGAAGAATCCAAAGAACCATATCACGATTCCCAGTACTGCCAGAAAACCTAAAGCATCGAAAGTCATCATAGGCAGCATGGAAGCAAAGAACAGGGCCATGATGGAAAGGCCGTTTTTCATGAATCCCATGTACATCTCAGCAGCTCCCGGAAGGAATGAAAATATAAATGTAAAAAATCTGTTTTTTCTCTTCTGTTTCATAATAGTTTCCTCCAATATCAATCAAAATAACTCTTAAGTTCATCAATAAGGCTTGGCTCATTGACGCCGGCCAGGGCCTCTTCCCTGGTTGGGATCTTTCTATCTCCGATTACCTGATCCCTTGTCGGTATCTCTTTTTCTATAAGTACCGGCTCTGCTACAGGTTTCATAAAGGTTGCCTTGGGAAGGTTTGGAACTATACATAAAAGAGCTATTGCTGCAGCTACGCCAAATGCAACTCTCACGCAGTACCTTGCAAACTCCACTGTCTTTTTCTTTTCTCTGGATTCAATCCTTGCAATGACCTTTTCTTCCAGGTCATCAGGCGCTTTCACAGCTGTGTCCCGCTCTGCATCTGCCATCAGCTTCTGCAATTCTTCATCACTTAAATAAGGTATCTGATCACTCATGCCAGTAGTTCCTCCTTCCTTATATTTTTCTTTAGCATCTCTCGGGCTCTGTAGATCTGAGACTGTACCGTCTTCAGAGGTACTTCCGTTTTCTCCGATATTTCTTTTGCCGTGAGGCCTTCATCAAAATGAAGGATCGCCGGAGTCTTATAGGGTTCGGGAAGTTCATTGCAGCTGTTCCGAAACCGCTCCAAGATGTCCTCAGTAATGAACTGTTCCAGGGGACCATCGCGGCTTTGGCTTACCTCCTGTGGCATCTCATCTTCCGGCGTCGCCACAGCCCGTCGCTCTGCTGCTCTTAGATAGTCCACACATTTGTTACTTGCTATCCTGCACAGCCATGCTTTTTCCGACCGGCCGTCAAACTCATCAAGATGCTGATAGGCAGCTATAAAGGTCTCCTGGGTTATATCCTCCGCGGTAAAATAATCACCAGTCAGTCTCAGACAAACAGAGAAAACCAGATTCTTATACTGATCCATCAGCGCTATTAACTTTTCCTTAGAATCGGTTTTCCCCACTTTCTTACCTCTTTTCCTGCCTTTCATAAGATATAACGATATTGGGAGAAAAAAGTCTGCAAAAATTCTTTTTGGACCTGGGGACGGGTTAGTGGTCCATTTTCTATCTGTACAATATTCTCCGGATAGTGTCATGAGAAAGACTGTACTCTTCAGACAATTCCTGAATGGATCTGCCTTCACCGTACTTGCTTCGGATCTCTGAATTACGGGCAACATAATATTCTCTGGCGCCGGTTTTTTCTCCCCATTTTTTCTTCCTGCTGCGCTCCGGAATATATATCATCTCTCCGGCAGAGTACTTCTGTATTTCTTTTAACAGCTCATCCGGAAATATGTCCGATGCATTTCGATATCTCATATCAGCCACCTTTTATGATCTGGCCTTCAAAAAGGCATCAACAGATTCATAGGAATTCACCGGTGTCTGATGATCTCTTAGAATACTTAAAAGCTTGCGTTCAAGTTCGTCAGCACACGCTTTTAACCTGCCCAGATCATCAGGGTCGTATGAATCCAACAAATTCATTTCCTCAACACCGAATTCCTGTGCAATGTAAAAGAGCTCCTGCTGAAGATATCCTGCATCGCAATATGCCTCTTCTGCCATGTTGTTATCTGCAAAGTACCTTATCCTGCGCCAGGTAAGGCTAAGCTCCCGGTACCAGGAGGCCAGAGCACCAAAATCTGCATTAGACAGCTCTTTTGCCTGATTGCCAGGATTTCTGTCCAGTATGAACTTTCTGGTGGTCTTAAGAAGTTCAAGGATCACCTTCTTAATCTCCTCAGGATTTTTCTCCCTCATCAGTTTTTCTGCGTTTTCAAAAAAGCCTTCCGGTACCTGCTTCATGTTAGGACAATGATAGATACGGCTGTCTGCATCGCTGTTCAGCGCCTGTTTTTTGTTCATGATCGGTTCTTCAGCATAGGTATGATTCATCACTGCTACAGCCTTTGATAAAAACAGATGAATGTATCCGGCTTCTGCCATAACACGATAGGAACAATCCTCAAATATAAGGGTTCGGTATATCTCAAGAGCTTCATCCATATACTCAAGGGCCTTGCCATATACGAATTCTTCATCCTTCAGATTATCAAGCATGCGCTTTTTCAGACTTAGAAACCTCTCTTCGTCCTCCTTTGAACGGGCATATAAGATCTCTGCTCCATCCAGAATTATGGGCATGTCATTGAGATTAACCGATTCTTCCAGCCTCTCCCATGATCTCGGATACAGGTCATGCCCTACTCCGTCAATGATGAAAGTCTCTGAGAGCTCATTTCCTCTTTCTGTTGCGGGGACGAAATAGTCAAAGCATACTCCGTGCTGATCATCATTGGTAGTGTGCCCATGCAGTGCTATCAAAAGTGCAATATCGTCCTTATATTCATTTTCTATCCTGCTAATCACCCAATTTGTGAGTTCATTGGTTTTTTTCATTTTGCTACCTCCAAATCTATATTTCAAAATTCCGTTAGTTTTTCCCATAAGATATCTTATATCTGAATCATATCATCCCCCATGTGTATAAAAAAGTGGCAAGAATAGTTAAAACCATTCTTGCCAACTGTGTTTCAGTTTCGTGTGGACCCGGGGACGGGGTTAGTGGTCCATTTCATCATGGTCCCAAGTGACGGGGTTAGTGGTCCATTTCATACAACTTTTTATGTCGCGCCAGAGCCTTCTTAGTCAGCTCTTTTGTCCGCTCCTGTCTCTTTTGATAATCCGCAAGCTGCTTCTTCTGTCTCGCTGCTCTCTGAGCTCTGCGTCTTGCATTATCGTTGTTATTATTTCGCCTGCTCCTCTGAGAGCTCTTACTGCGCAGCTTCTCAAGAACTTCATCCAGCTTTTCTGCAGCACTCATAAGTTCTGATTCACGGCCTTTAATCGCGAGGTCCACGTGTTGGATAGTTCCGGCTGTACCGTCTTCTTTTAGAAAAATACCTGTTTTTCGTACCTTCCCATCAAGGACACCATC
>DFGW01000144.1 GCA_002372465.1 Butyrivibrio sp. UBA3740 | reverse complement strand
CATTTATAATGATCTCCCCCGAGCCATACCTGTGTGATATTGTCGAAATGACGATCCTCAGCAATCTCTCTTGGACTTATATGACAATGGTAGTCCAGAACCGGCATCTTCTCTGAAAACTCATGGTAGAGTTTTTTGGCAGGTTCGTTCTGCAAAAGGAAGTCTTCGTCCATAAATTTCCTCATTTTTGTAACCCTCCCTAGATAAATTTATGTAAGCATTTTCAAATTTTTTACAAATTGTATTATACAGGCTAGTTATGCGAAATACAATAGAAAAATTAGTTGACGATTTTATCGGTTAAATATATGATTCTATTGTAAACGCTTACAAGGTGTTTTTAGAAGGGTGGGTTTTATGAGTAAATTTTTACAAATTCATAGGTCAGACAATGTGGCAGTTTGTCTGCAGGACATGAAAAAGGGCGACAAGATCTGTCTTTCTGACCGGACAGAAGTGGAGCTTAAAGAGGATGTTCCTGCAGGTCACAAGGTGGCTGTAAGGGATATAGCAAACGGCGAGAATATCATCAAGTACGGTTATGCCATCGGCCATGCCACCGAGGATATTTGTGTCGGAAGATGGATTCATACCCATGATATCAAGACCAATTTGGAGGGAATACTTGAATATAAGTATGAACCCGACAAGGCAGATATCGAGGAAAAGAAATCCAGGATGAATACCAGAAAGGGCACATTTAAGGGATTTGTCCGTGAAAATGGCAAAGTCGGAATAAGGAATGAGATCTGGATCATCCCCACAGTTGGCTGTGTCAACAACATAGCAACAGCACTTGCAAAAGAGGCAAATGCCCTTGTTAAGGGTTCTGTGGATGAGGTTGTGGCATTTACGCATAATTACGGCTGCTCCCAGACAGGAGATGATCAGGAGCACACAAGAACAATCCTTGCAGATCTGATCAATCATCCAAATGCCGGAGGAGTACTGGTGCTTGGGCTTGGATGTGAGAACAGCAACATAGATGTTCTGATGCCATATATTGGAAAGTACGATGAAAAAAGGGTTAAGTTCCTGGTATGCCAGAAGTCTGATGATGAGATGGAAGATGGCCTTAATCTGTTAAAAGAACTTATAGAAGTAGCTTCAGCCGATGAAAGAAGCGAAGTGAGTCTTTCAAAGCTTATAATCGGTCTTAAGTGCGGAGGAAGTGACGGTTTTTCAGGAATCACAGCCAATCCGCTGGTTGGAAGAATTTCCGATAGAATCGTTGAATACGGCGGGACTTCTATCCTTACAGAGGTTCCGGAGATGTTTGGTGCAGAGACCATTCTTATGAACAGATGCAAGGATGAGAGCACCTTTAACGATACTGTGAACATGATAAACGGCTTTAAGGACTACTTTACTAAACAGGGTGAACCTATATATGAAAATCCTTCACCGGGGAATAAGGCCGGAGGTATTACTACTTTAGAGGATAAGTCTCTTGGTTGCACTCAGAAATCCGGTGATTATCCTGTTATGAACGTAATGGAGTATGGTCAGCGCACCGACGTTAGAGGGCTGAACCTTCTTTGCGCACCGGGGAATGATCTTTGCGCAGCTACAGCTCTGGCAAGTGCAGGGGCGCAGATAGTTCTTTTTACAACGGGAAGAGGAACACCTTTTGCATGTCCGGTACCGACAATGAAGATTTCCAGCAACAGCAAAATTGCCGGAAAGAAGTCCGGCTGGATCGACTTCAATGCGGGACAGATTCTGGATGGAAGGACCTTTGAAGAACTTACAGACGAGCTCTTTGACAAAATTGTAAGAACTGCTTCAGGAGAGAAGCTAAAGAGCGAGCTGGCGGGCTTTCATGACATGGCTATCTGGAAGAGGGGAGTTACACTGTAAAAAGTACATGAAAAAGTAAGAAGTTAAAAATTTTTTTTGTTATTTTTTTACATGTAAGCACTTACGAAGATAGCATAAAGACGGGACTTTTATGGAAAGTTTACAAGCTTTGTTACAAATCTTACAAAATTAGTACTTGCAAAGCTTTCAAGAACATGATAAAGTACAAACATAAGCAAATGAAACCGCTTACATTTTTACTTTCAAAATGCACATGGGAGGAACAAATCAAATGAAAAAGAAGGTTTTATCTTTACTTCTGTCATCAGCTATGGTTGCATCACTTGCAGCTTGCGGTTCTAACACTGCAGACGTTGCACCTGCAACAGAGTCTGGCGACACAACAGCATCTCAGTCAACAGATGCTACAGCAACAGAAACTACAGCAACAGAAACTACAGAGGCAGCCGGTGAGTATGAGCTTACAGATCTTTACATCACTGTAGACGGAACACTTACAGCTAACGTTGACAGCGGCCAGGACGCTTTCATCGAGCAGTGGGAAGCAGCTGTTTCAGAGAAGCTCGGACATGACATCAAGCTTCACATCAACCAGCCTGAGCATTCAGGATACAAGGACAACGTAGCTCAGCTCCTTACAACAGGACAGCCTGGTGACGGACAGTACCCTGATGCACTGATCATGAGCGCAACAATGTTCAAGCAGTATCAGAACACAGGAATCCTTTGGAACATGGCAGATGCTTATGCTAACGCAGAGTTCCAGTCAAGGGTTACACTTCCTTCAATCAATGAGAACATGAAGACAGCAAACGGAGAGCTTTATGCATTTGCTCCTACATACGGTAACGGATGTGTTACTTATGTTAAGCAGTCATGGCTCGATGCAGCAGGTCTTAAGATCGAGGATATCAAGACCTTCGATGACTACTACAACATGCTGAAGGCTTTCACAAAGGATGGCCAGACAGGTGTTATCGCAGCAGGATTCGGCAAGATGGACGAGGCTCCTTACATCAACTACATGCCTGAGTTCTGGCAGGGCGCTTATCCTGCAATCTACCAGAAGGATGGTCAGTGGGTAGATGGATTCCAGGAGCAGGCAACAATTGATGCTCTTAAAAGACTTGCTCAGGGCTATGCTGATGGCGTTATCGATAAGGATACTGAGGAAGCTTCAACAAAGACAGCACGTGAGAAGTGGTTCTCAAATGACCAGACAACTTCAGAAGGTGTATTCACATACTGGGCAGGAACATGGCTCAGAACTCTTACAGACAACCTTGACAAGAACGATGTAGACGCTGATCTTGGCGACGACAGACTTGTACAGCTTGCTCCTATTCAGGAGATCAAGGATACATGGGGCGGATACCTTAACCGTGAAGCTCCTGTTTGGGTAATCACAGATGATGGCGACGGAGACGATGCTCGTGAGCAGGCTATCTTCGATGCACTTCTTGAGACAATGCTTGATGGTGACAAGGTTCAGACACTCTGGACATACGGTGCTGAGGACGTTCACTGGTCAACAAAGGCTGAGTCTTTCACAACTAACCCTGATGATCCT
>DFGW01000228.1 GCA_002372465.1 Butyrivibrio sp. UBA3740 | reverse complement strand
TTCTGTTCCCTCTCCTGATCCTGATCTTTGCGATGATGACAGCGGGCTGCGCCCAAAAGGCTCCCGCGGATGTCCGCATTGAACTCGAGACTCCTGACGGTTCGGATGTTTCATCTTCCGATACGGTGTTTCCGAGGTTTTTATCCCAAAATGAGGATTATCAGAAGGAACTGGACAAACTGAATAAGGAAGTCGATAAGATCCGAAAGGATTACAGCAAACGAACTGAGAAAGGCAAGCAGTTCATAGTCCGCACTTATGTGGGTTCTTCTGAAAGTGTTCCCCAGTGCACGATATGCTGGTACGAAGAACACTCCCTGCTCGGCGATGACTATAATCTCGAGACTCTCGCCTGCAGGAAGAGCACATGCGAGATCATCACCAGCAAAGAAGCTCTGAAATCTCTTGAAATCGACGGAATCACGCTCAGCACCAATGTCGCAAGACTTTACGGGAATCTCGGTCTCCCCGGCATTTTAAAGGAAACGGAAATGCAGGGATTTGAGACTGACGACAGCGCTGCTGTCACAGCTATCTTCATGAAGCTGATCACCGAGATCCCGGATCCTGCCGATCCCAATAAAAAAATCGAGGAACAGCATTTCTATTACTATGATCCCTCAGAAAACTCGCTCAGTCCCCTCTCAGAACACGGATATGAGCTCCCCTGACACAGATTCGCAGACAAAAAAGAAGTCACCGCCCGGCGACTTCTTTTTTATATCCGCTCATTCAATAGAGAGAACCTTGTAATCCTGCTCTTCAACGGCTTTTCTGATCTCTTCATCCGATACTTCTCTTTCAAAAGAAACAACCGCAATGTTTTTCTTCAGATTAACCTTTCCCACTGCGCCGTCTATTCGGTTGATCGCCCGCTCCACACGGTTCTTGCAGTTCTCGCAGTGCATTCCCTCGATATGTACCGTCTTCTCACCGATCTTGGTTCCGGCCAGTTCCTTTTCATCCGGAAGAATAGTCTCACCGCCTCCGCAGCATCCTCCTTCTCCTTTAAAATGTCCGATACTGCTCCTCATCGCAAAAGCAGCAATAACGATGACAATAAGAAGAACTATCAGTGTACTTGCATTCATTCTAATTCTTTTTTCCTTTTTTTGCCCTGAATCTCTCAGGAATCTCCGTATTCGAACAGCTTCCGGTGCAGCCCGGGCAGTTCATGCCGCAGGACTTAACGCCCTTCTTTCTGTCGCTTATGATCTTCTTTATATCCCAGATCACGATTGCAATCAGAATCAGACTGACCACTATCGTGCCCATATTTGCAGAAAGCCATTCCATGCTCTCACCTTACCTTTTCAAAACATGCCAAAATACTGCCTTGGCAGTATTTTAGCATGCTTTCTATACATTTACTTACTATTTTCAGATCTTTGCCACGTCAGCCTTCAGCGTCGTGGACTCTTTATAAGGCTTGAACAGCATATAGAGAGTTCCGCCAAGGACTACCAGGGATACGATCAGGCCAATAATGTTCATATTGCCGGTAACAGCGCTGCCGATCTGATAGATGCACAAGGATGCCAGATAAGCGAAACCGCACTGATAACCGATCGCGAACCATGTCCACTTGGCGTTGTTCATCTCTCTCTTGATCGCACCGATCGCCGCGAAGCAGGGTGCGCACAGAAGGTTAAATACCAGGAAGCTGTAGCCTGCCAGCGCAGACATATCTGCCTGAAGGTTTGCCCAGATCTCTTCGCCCATCTCGGAGACTTCGCCGTACTTGTAGAGAATACCGAAGGTACCTACGACGTTTTCCTTAGCGATCAGGCCTGTGACTGCTGCCACTGCGGGCTTCCAGGAACCCCACCCCAGAGGTGCGAAGATCCATGCGACTGTATTGCCCAGTGCTGCAAGGATGGAGTGCTCCATGAAGTCTTCCTCGGGAAGCATCTGGAAAGCGCCCTCATAGAAACCGAAGCTGGACATGAACCATACCAGAATAGTTGCCAGAAGAATGACAGTTCCCGCTTTTTTGACAAAGGAGGATGCTCTCTCCCAGACACTGTGGAACACACTGGAAAATGTGGGAATGTGGTATGCGGGCAGCTCCATTACGAAGGGAGCAGGGTCACCTGCGAACATCTTAGTCTTCTTGAGGATAATACCGGAAATTACGATAGCCGCGATACCTACGACGTATGCACTCCAGCCGATCAGCGCGCTGTTTCCGAACAGAGCGCCCGCAATCAGACCGATGATGGGAAGTTTGGCTCCGCAGGGAATGAAAGTTGTGGTCATGATCGTCATGCGGCGGTCTCTCTCATTCTCGATGGTACGGGAAGCCATGACGCCGGGAACACCGCAGCCTGTTCCTACCATCATAGGGATGAAGGACTTTCCGGAAAGACCGAATCTTCTGAAAATACGGTCCATGATGAAAGCGATTCTCGCCATGTAGCCGCAGCCCTCAAGGAAGGCCAGGCAGATGAACAGGACGATCATCTGAGGCAGGAAACCGAGAACGGCGCCAACACCGGCCACAATACCATCCAAGATTAGTCCCTTGAGCCAGTCCGCCGTGCCGATGCTGTCCAGGAATCCTTCGACTGCACCGGGAACTATCTCACCAAACAGGACATCGTTGACCCAGTCTGTTCCCATGGCACCGATCGTGTTAATTGCCAGGAAATAGACGACCCACATTACCAAAAGGAAAATCGGGATCGCAAGCCATCTGTTAGTGACAACGCGGTCGATCTTATCAGAGATCGTCATATTTCCCGCATTTTTCTTCTCATAGCTGCCTTCCAGAAGACCTGTGATAAACTCATATCTCTCATTAGTGATGATACTCTCGGAATCATCATCCATCTTCGCTTCCGCGGCTGCGATGATCTTCTCTGCAGCTGCCTTATCATAAGTGATCTGGTCGCCGATCTTCTCATCTCTCTCAAAGACCTTGATCTCGTACCAGCGCTGCTTATCTTCAGGAACACCGCTGAGAACCGGACGCAGACTGTCAAGAACCTGCTCAACTTCTCCGCTGAACTTAGGAGCAATGGGCGCGATTTTCTTCTTTGCAGCATTTATCGCCGCTTCAGCTGCCTTATCAACGCCGGTTCCTTTCAGAGCAGAGATTTCAACAATCTCTACACCCAGCTTCTCAGACAGTTTTTTGACATTGATATGATCGCCGTTCTTCTCGATGATATCCATCATATTAAGCGCGATCACTACCGGAATGCCCAGTTCCATACACTGGGTAGTCAGATAAAGGTTTCTCTCAAGGTTTGTCGCGTCCACAATATTGAGGATAGCGTCAGGCTTCTCCTTAAGGAGATAATGTCTTGCTACAACTTCTTCAAGTGTATAAGGAGACAAAGAATAGATGCCGGGAAGGTCAGTAATGATGACATCCTTCTGCTTCTTATACTTACCCTCTTTCTTTTCTACTGTAACGCCCGGCCAGTTTCCCACATACTGTGTGGAACCTGTAAGGGCGTTAAATAACGTTGTTTTTCCGCTGTTCGGATTACCCGCGAGTGCAATTCTGAGACTCATTATCTTCACCTCTTTCAGTTTTATTTAAAATACTGTTTAGTCTGTGATCTCCACCATCTCCGCATCCGCGCGTCTGACCGTGAGCTCATATCCTCTTACATTTACTTCCACAGGATCTCCCAAAGGAGCGACCTTGCGGACATAGATCTCAGCACCTTTTGTGATTCCCATATCCATGATCCTGCGCTTTACAGCGCCTGTTCCGTGGAGCTTGACTACCTTTACCGTCTCTCCGACCTGCACATCTTTGAGTGTTCTCATTTACATTTCCTCCTCTTTGTATAGAAACGCTTTCAGCGCTTTTATCAGATCATAATTCTCCTTGCCAGCACGTCGCTGATCCCGACTCTGACATTCTTAACATTGACGATCACACTTCCATTGTTGACGGAGACAAGAGTAACTTTTGCCCCCGGAACAAATCCCATAGAGGCCAGGTGCGTTCTCACTTCATCATTTCCGCCTATCTTTCTGATTTCATATGCTTGTCCTGAATTTCCCATTACTAAAGGCATCATTTATACCTTCCTTTCCCCAAGATGTATCAAATATATGACTTGAACTAACATATATCAGTTAACGTGAAATAACTAAGTTAAATTTATTTAACCTAGTTAGATTATACCAACTAATCAGGTTAGTTTAAATTAACACAATTAGACAAAGATAACCAAGTTTGTGTGTACTAATTTTGTAAAAATCAACAAAAAAGTAAGCCCAATCTGCAGAAATCTGCAAATTGGGCTTACTTAGTAATCAAGTATTTATTTTACTCTTCAGAGCTGTCCTCCGAAGTATCTTCGCCTGCAGGAGTCTCCTCATCGGGATTGTCTTCTACAGTTTCTTCGATCTCCTCTTCCTCGCTGCTGCGGACCTTGGCGATCTTGACGACCTTGATGCCCTCATCGAGGTTCATCATCTTGACGCCGGAGGTGATCCTTCCGATGTTCTTGAAATCACAGGCTCTGATCTGGATGATGATACCCGCGGAATTGATCATCATGATCTCGTGTTCATCCGTGACAGCTTTGACGCCGATCAGATATCCTGTCTTATCCGTGACATTATAGCACTTGACGCCCTTTCCTCCTCTGTTCTGCACTTTGAACTCAGAAAGAGCCGTTCTCTTGCCCATTCCGTATTCAGACGCGAACAGAAGGGAATCGCCCTGCGTGTCAATCTGCATTCCTACGATCTCATCGTCTTCATCAAGATTCATACCGATGACGCCCATTGCCGTGCGTCCGAGAGCTCTGACTGACTTCTCCTGGAAGCGGATGCACATACCCTTCTTTGTGACAAGGAAGATATCATTTTCAGGTGTCGTCTGCTTCACTTCGATCAGCTCATCGTCTTCTCTGAGATTAATCGCTATGATACCGCTTCTGCGGATATTTGAATACTCTGTGATAGGAGTCTTCTTGATAATTCCTTTCTTAGTTACCATGAAGAGATTAGCTTCCTCATCATAGTAAAGAATCGGAATGATCGCCGTAACTTTCTCACCCGGATTCAGTTCCAGGAGGTTTATGATCGCCGTACCTCTTGCAGTGCGGCTCGCCTCCGGGATCTTATAGGCCTTCATGCTGTAGACACGGCCAAGGCTCGTGAAGAACATGATCGTATCATGAGTTCTTGTCATCAGAAGATCCTCAATATAGTCATTGTCTATCTTCTGAACGCCCTTGATGCCGCGTCCGCCGCGGTTCTGGACCTTAAAGTTGTCCACTGTCATTCTCTTGATATATCCCAGAGAAGTCATCGCGATGACCGTGTTGACATTGGGAATCAGATCCTCTGTGGCAATATCAGCATAATTCTGATCGATCTTACTTCTTCTGTCGTCGCCGTACTTATCGGCAATGATATTGATCTCTTCCTTGATGACAAGGAGAAGTTTGTTGTGATCTCCAAGGATCGCTTTGAGTTCGGCGATTCTGGCAAGGAGTTCCTGATGCTCCTTCTCCAGTTTCTCTCTTTCCAAACCTGTCAGAGCGCGCAGACGCATATCTACAATCGCCTGGGCCTGAACGTCGTCAAGACCAAATCTCTCTGTCAGTCTGTTCTTGGCTTCCTGTACATTGGCGCTCTCACGGATGATCTTTACGACTTCATCGATATTGTCGAGAGCGATCAATAATCCCTGTAAGATATGATCTCTCTCTTCTGCCTTGTTCAGGTCATACTGCGTCCTTCTGGTCACGACATCTTCCTGATGACGCAGATAGTGCATCAGCATATCTTTGATGTTCATGACCTTGGGCTGATTATTCACCAGGGCAAGCATTGTGATGCCGAAGGTATCCTGGAGCTGTGTATGTTTGAAGAGCTGGTTCAAAACGATGTTGGCATTTGCATCGTGCCTGAGCTCAATGACCACTCTCATTCCTTCGCGGTCAGACTCATCGCGCAGATCAGTGATTCCCTCGATCTTCTTGTTTTTGACAAGTTCAGCGATCTTCTGGATCAGGTTGGCCTTATTGACAAGATAAGGAAGTTCAGTGACCACAATACGGCTCTTGCCGTTGTTCATGGGCTCAATATTCGTGACAGCTCTTGTCACTACTTTGCCGCGTCCGGTTCTGTATGCTTCCTGCGCACCCGCAGTTCCCATGATAATGCCGCCGGTAGGAAAATCAGGTGCCTTTACAATGGGCAGGATCTCTTCAATCTCTGTGTCCCTGTCCTCTTCAACGCGGTTATCGATGATCTTCACCACTGCTGCCACAACTTCTCTTAGGTTGTGGGGCGGGATATTGGTTGCCATACCTACCGCGATACCGGTGGTTCCGTTTACCAGAAGATTGGGGAAACGGCTTGGAAGTACGGAAGGTTCCTTCTCTGTCTCGTCGAAGTTAGGGACAAAATCAACCGTATTCTTGCCGATCTCAGAAAGCATCTCCATAGAGATCTT
>DFGW01000035.1 GCA_002372465.1 Butyrivibrio sp. UBA3740 | reverse complement strand
AGTTCCTTCCTTATCTGTTCATTTTCAGCATCCTTCAGATAGGCACTATTTAGCTTGCCCTCCTGCTCTTTTTCGAGAGCTTTGATCCTTGCTTTTTCCTCTTCTTCCTTCTTTTGATCATCAAGCTCTTTTTGTTTCCGCGCAGCTTCAAGCTTCTCTGCTTCGATTCGGGCATTCTCTTCTTCGAGCTCTTTCTGCTTTCTCTCTTGTTCCTTCTTTTCTGCTTCGATCTTGGCGTTCTTTTTCTCTTCCTCGAGTTCCTTCCTTATCTGTTCATTTTCAGCATCCTTCAGATAGGCACTATTTAGCTTACTCTCCTGCTCCTTCTCGAATTCTCTCTGTTTCTGCTCAGCTTCGATTCGGGCATTCTCTTCTTCGAGCTCTTTCTGCTTCTTCAGTTCATCTTCTTTTTGCAGGTTTTCTTGCTGGTTATCCTGATCGGTGTTGATTTCTTCCTTCTTCTCTTCATTGATAAGCTCTGGTTCAGGCTCAGGTTCAGGGTTTCCGTCGTCCCGGTTTTCGCCTTCACCCTGGTCACCGTCTCCGTTACCCTGGTCGCCGTTGCCCTGCTCTTCTTTCTTATCCAGCTTGTTATCTTCCTTGTTTACTTCTTCCTGCTTTTCTTCTTTCTTCTCTTCTTCCTTATTGTCCTCTTCTTCCTCTTCCTTATTCAGGGACATCATCTGTTTACCCGTAAGATGAAGGATCAGATTATTGACATCTATTCCTGCGCCGTAAAGAAGTTTGCCTTCATCATCACTGCAAAGCTTTTTGATAGTAGCCAGATCATTGAAGAACGTCATCTTGTCCGTATCATCCATGTTTTCAACTGCCAGCATCTGCAGCTTATCACCAGAGAGATTCATCAAGGCATCAAGGTCCATGGTCGCAGCATAAGGAGACTCAAGCGTTTTCTTTAAAGCTCCAAACAAGCTGTAAATACTTGTAAGAACTTCTCTTTTGGCAATGATCTGGTTAAAACTGATATCATCAATCGTTACCAGATTCTTATCCTGACCTTCCCTGATTGCTTTGTATTCATTCAACAGGTCATCACAGTCATATCCGGCCATTAATAAGGCATAATTCTTTAAAAACTTATCGCCGAATATATCTTCAATTTTGGCGTAATTGAATTGCTTATAGTCAAAATCAAGAATGGTATTAAAAAACTTCTCCAGGCTCTCAACCTTTAGTTTCTTCTCTTCCTGGTTACAATCCTCCATTCTTTTGCTGACATTCTTATAAAATTCAGCTGTCTGGTCTTCATCATATCCCTGACAGACATTCATGGCGCAGGTCATAACCTGATATTTTCTGTCCATGTTTTTGGGGTTCATTCCCAATTTTTCAGAAATAATCCTGTCAGTATTGGTTTTCTTCTGATCGTACAGAGAATGAGCCGAGGCAGCTTTTACCTTCAGATTCTCATTTTCCTTGATTCTCTTCCTCTGAAGGCGTCCGGGGATCAGTTCTGAATTCAATACGTCCATCAATCTGTCACTATTTTCTCTGATGGCATTGTACTCTTTTTGGAAGTTTTCCCCTTTAATTCGCTCTAAGTGTTTCTTTTCATTTTGCAGTCTGAATCTCAACTTAACCACTGAATCGAAACGCTTGTAGCGCCAGAAAAAGAAGGACGGTCCCCTGTTAATATAGGTATTGCATTTTCTCAGAAGCTTGTCGCAAATATCCAAAGCATTTTCAGCCCGAGTCATACTGGCGTCATCATAATCACCCACTATTTCATTCATATAGTTTTCATAGGTAAGAAGGAGAGATTTTATATCTGCCATTAGTGGACTATCACCGCCCCACTTTTCCTGGTTAACAAACAGGAAATTCTTATCACGATTACGGGTGATCAAAAGTCTCTTTTTCTGTTCCTCGGACCACTTACACTGGTCCGCATTCATTATCATATTTTCAATCTTAAGGACTTCATTTTCAGCCTTTTTGACGTCATGAAACTCTTTTTCCTCTTGGGAAAGCCCCTGCATCTTAGACATCTGATAGGGCATTCTCTCTTTTTCCCTGGTGGTTATCTCAGTGAAGTCATTTTTCATTCTCTCTATCTGGTTCTGTTCAAGTGGCATATAAACCTCCTTATATCTGCGAAAAAGACCTACTCAAGTCTATAAAAACTCACAATAATTTTACCATATTCCGATTTTTTCTTTTGTAAAAATTGTATAAATCCCCTTCCGGAATTCTCCCAACAATTTAATAAAATGAGGACCGGATCACATTTACTTCTAAAAAAACAAAAAAGGGATTATATTATAACTTGTGTAAAAAACAATTCGGAAAGGACACTATTTTTATGGAATCAAACAAGAAAAAATGTATCATCATCGGTTCAGTTGTTTTATTAGTTCTGCTTGCAGTATTTGCAATCGTTTATGCCTTTAACAGGCCTTCATCAAAAGCCGGAGCAAAGGATATCGTTATTGAAGTGACCGGAAGCGATGGAAATACAACAGACTATCCCCTCTCCACAGATGCAGAATATCTTATCCAGGCAATGGATGAGCTTGCCGGAAACGGTTCAGGTTTTTCTTACTCAGGATCTGATAGCGAATATGGCATCATGATTGAGTACGTAAATGAAGAAAGAGCTCTTTATGCAGAAGATGGCGCTTACTGGGCACTTTACGTAAATGGAGAGTATGGTCAGTATGGCGCTGACTCACAGCCTGTAGAAAGTGGTTCAACATACACCTGGACTTATGAAAAAGCACAGTAACAGCACATTTTCAATATTGGATATCGCCCAGATAGGGCTCATGGTGGCTGTTATAGAGGTATCCAAATTTGCCCTCAGCAGTATGCCAAATATTGAGCTAACCAGTTTCTGGCTCATAATGTTCACCCTGTTCTTCGGATGGAAGATCGTTGCAGTTGTCCCCGTATTTATCCTGATAGAGGGGGCTCTGTACGGTGTCCATCTATGGTGGATCATGTATCTGTACGCCTGGCCACTGCTGGTTCTTATCGCCTGGCTTTTAAGGAAAAACACCTCTTCAGTCTTGTGGGCGATTGTATCCGGAATATTCGGTCTTTGTTTTGGCGCCCTATGCTCTATCCCCTATTTCTTCATAGGGATGTCCGCCGGCGGAATTGCTGCAGGATTCAGAGCAGCCTTCACCTGGTGGGCGGCCGGCATTCCATGGGACTTTATACACTGCGCAGGCAACTTCATTATCATGCTTGTGCTGTATCATCCCGTTTCCAAAGCAATGACCTGGGTTAAAAAGAGCTATTCAGGAATTTAATCTTGTGATCACAATTCAAATCCTGGTTTGACAATTAACTTTGCTAAAGCAGATAATTAAGTATCATTTCATTTTTGGAGAAAATGCTATGGCCAATATCAGGGAAATCACTCTGAACATTCTTATGGAGTACGACAGGGGCGGCGTAAGAAAACCTGCTTTGTTAAAAGACTCTTTGGACAAATATGATTATCTGGAAACCAGGGACAAGGCCTTCATGAAGAGGGTTGTGGACGGGTGTCTTGAGAGGCAGATACAGATTGACTACATTCTTGACTCTTTTTCCAAAACAAAGGTAGAAAAGATGCAGCCCTTCATCAGGAGTCTGCTCAGGATGGGCGTTTATCAGATAATGTTCATGGACTCTGTTCCGGATTCAGCAGCCTGTAACGAATCAGTGAAGCTTGCGACAAAGCATAAGTTCTCAGGACTCAAAGGGTTTGTTAACGGCGTCCTTCGCAACGTTTCCAGGAACAAGGATAAGATCGAATACCCCGATAAAGCAAAGGACGGCGGAGCTGCCTATCTCTCAGTTTTGTATTCCATGCCTGAATGGATCTGCAGGATGTGGCTTGACAGGTACGGTTTTGATAAAACCGAAGATATGCTCAAGTTCTTTTTAGAGCCCCGTCCCACTACTATCCGTCTCAAGGCAGGCACAGATGCAGACGCCTTTGCAAAAGAGCTTTCGGACGCTTCTGCTCTTGTTCACCAAAGTAAACTTCTGCCCTATGCACTGGAGCTTGAAAAGACAGATAACATAAGATTCCTTCCGGGCTTTGATGAGGGAAAGTTCTTTGTTCAGGATGTAAGTTCCATGCTGGTCACAGAGATAGCCGACCCAAAGCCCGGCCAGGTGCTTGTGGATGTATGCGCAGCTCCCGGCGGAAAGAGCCTTCATGCGGCAGAACGGGTCTTTGATGAAGCTGCGGATTATTCTTCAGAGGATCTGTCACAATCCGCAGGAGTAGTGCTCTCCCGTGATGTTTCAGAGAGGAAGTGCGACCTTATCAGAGAAAATGCCGAGAGAATGGACCTTGCCAATGTGGATGTCAGGATGCATGATGCAAGGATCCATGACCAGAGTCTTGAGAGCAAAGCAGATATCCTGTACATGGACCTGCCCTGCTCAGGCCTTGGAATAATCGGCCGAAAGACAGATATAAAGTACAACGTAACAAAGCAAAGCCTATCTGACCTGTCAAGGCTTCAGCGGGAGATAATAAAGACCGCCTGGGACTATGTTAAGCCCGGCGGAATCCTTATGTATTCCACCTGCACCATCAACCGGGAAGAAAATGAAAATGTGGTGGAACATATCTGCGCAGAGCTGCCCTTTGAGGCTGTGGATTTTTCTGATCTGCTGCCGGAGGCGCTGAAAAAAGCACCTGCAGGAAGTGAGAATGATTCCTGCCCTTTGCTCGCCGACCAGGCAAAAAAGGGCTATATCCAGCTCCTTCCCGGAGAGTATGGAACCGACGGATTCTTCATCGCTAAGCTGCGAAGGAAAGGATAAGAACAAAGGATTTCTACGTAAGCGAGTTTCCTCATGTCATGAAACAAGCCCTTGAAGATGTGCTTAAATGCTCATACTCAAGGGCCTTTTTATTCTATCAGGCAGCCGGCTTCTTCACTCTATCAGCCAGCTCTTTTGGCTTGTTCCGGCTCATTCCCAGACCAGCTCTTTTCCAAAATATCTCATTCCCAAAACAGTTCATCCAGAGTCTTATCAAGAGCCTTACAGATTGATATGCAAAGATTGATAGTAGGGTTGTAATCCCCCTTTTCTATGGCGCTTATGGTCTGCCTGGATACTCCGCAAAGGACAGCCAGCTGATCCTGAGAAAGGTCTTTTCCGGCACGGGCAGCCTTTAATCTGAGATTCTTCATAATTACTCCTCCTCACCTTTTCCGGCATCTACGCACTTTTTGGCCAAAGCAGCCACTCCGATGAGAGCCATCCAGATAAGAACTATGACGTTCAGAACCGGGATTGAATAGATTCCATGTCCTGAAAGTTTACCCTGAACTATAGGACCGACAAGAGGAATGATGTTGAGAACAACTGCAAGGACAATTATAATGCTGTAAGTCCTGCGATTGTTGTTAAGTCCCCAGTAAACGCCGTTCCAGATGCTATGTACACAAAGAACCAATGCTCCAATGAGAATAGCAATTGTATGAACCAGATAGCTCTCGATAGGAAGTTCAATTCCTGACATCTCCAGAAGCATTACAATCACTTCCGCGAATATCATGGTATAGAAGCTATACTTGTATCCACGTCCCTTGATCATCTCCTGTCTCTCATCATACTGTGTCTTCATCCTGTGATCCTTGTTAGCCACCTTTAAAAGTATTGCTGCAATTACCAGTCCAACCATAAGTCCTAAAGCCATTCCAACAGATGCTGTTGCATTCATTTTCAAATCCTCCTTAGATATAAAAATATGTTGTGTTATTTGTTATTTGTTATTTGTTATTTGTTATTTGTTATGTGTTTCGGTGTTTCATTTATTGCTTCATTTTTCAGCGCTGTTTCATTTCATGGCCTTATCATAATCCTGTTATAGAATAATGTCAAGTATATTTTACATATTTCTTTTCTGAATATCATTTTGTCACCATGCAGTGACAAAAAGTCATCAAGAAAGTCATTAAAAGTCATTAAAGAAAAGAAATGCCCAGTGATAAGGAAGTGATAATGCCCAGAGGTAGTAATATATCCCGGTAATATCTCCAGGCCAGGTAATATCCCAACGCCAACCCAACGCTAATGTCCCCCACAAATCCGGATTTGTTGTACTGTGGCATTTGCGCTGTTAACCGGACCTCAGAGTAGGCTTTGCAAATATATAAGGTATTTTGCATTTTTAGCATACAAAAAATCTTCAGAATCAATGTCTCTGGAATGTTTTTTGCAAATATATCGATGGTTTTGTGATTTTAGCATACAAAAAATCTTCAGAATCAATGTCTCTGGAATGATTCTTGCAAATATTTTGGTGTTTTTGATTTTTTAGCATACAAAATGGCTTAGATATGTTGTCCTTCGGACCAGGCTTTGCAAATATATCATTGTTTTTGAGCATTTAGCATACAAAGCTCTTAGGAAAAGCTTATTCTCCGGCATTCAAAGCCAGCGCGACCGATTCAGTTTTCCGACACGTTCCATTAAGGCTACAAGCTGAACCGGGGGGAAGGCAGAAAAATTTCCCAAATAAAAAAAGAGGACAGCTCTTAATCGAACTATCCTCTTACAATTTACCCGCATATGACTTCAGTCTCTGCGTCTGTTTAAAAGAACCAGTCTCAAAAGCTGGATTACTGCTGCAGCTGCGCTGGCAACGTAGGTCATGGCTGCTGCCTTTAAAACCTTTCTGGTGTGAACCAGTTCGTCTTCGCCCAGGATTCCGTACTCACCCAGCATTGCAAGGGCTCTGCTGCTGGCATTGAACTCAACAGGGAGAGTGATGATCTGAAAAGCTACAGCCAGTGAGAATACCCATATGCCAATAGTGATAAGTGGTGAAAAGCTGAATACCATTCCTGCAAGGATAATAGGAATACCTGCCTTGGATCCGATGTTGGCAACAGGAACTATTGCTGTCCTTATCTGCAGCGGAACATATCCTGTGTAGTGCTGAAGCACATGTCCGCACTCGTGGGCTGCTACGCCAACTGCTGCAACCGAAGGAGAATTGTAGGTGGCATCTGACAGATTAACGGTCTTACTCCTTGGATCATAATGATCGGTAAGCTCTCCGCTCACATGCTGGACTGAAACATCTGTGATACCGTTTCTCCTTAATATCTCAAGAGCTGCCTGAGCTCCGGTCATTCCGCTCATGCTCCTGATCCTGTTGTATTTCTTATAGACTGATGAGACCCTTGCACTTGCTATCATGCAGACAATAGCCATTATGATAGTCAGTATGTACATAGGATCAAGCCCATATCCGTATGCCATTCTCTCCATTCCGTAGTACATATAAATCTCCTCTTTTCTAAGTTATTATCTATGAATTACTAAGCTCTTCCTGATGACAGGCCACTGACCAAACACGCAGGTTTTATCCCAGCCTATCCCCGGGGCAAACCTTGTAGCCAAGAAGGAATGACTTAACATCCATCCTCTTTTTGCCTTCCAGCTGAACCTCTTTGATCTGAAGGAAGTCCTCGCCGGTAAGCACCACAAAGGAATCCTTTAAAACTGCGATCACAGATCCGACATTACCGCTCTTTGCTATTTCTTTTGCCCTGGCTGCGTCTTCATCCAGCAAAGAATTGATTAGTGCACCAAGGTCCACCTGATTAAGAGTTTTGGCTTTCCAGATCTTCAGCAGCTTGCCACCTATGTAGGTGTAGGCTGAAGGCCAGGGATTAAGGCCTCGAACCAGGTTCCTGAGGCTCTCTGCATCCTTCGAGAAGTCAATCCTTCCCATATCCTTGGAAAGCTTGCCACACTTGGTAGCCTTCTCCTCATCCTGTGGGATGGGTGTCAGCTCGCCTCTCTCAATCTTGGGAAGCGCCTCAACAATCAGCTTCCCGCCAAGTTCTGAGAGCTTGTCGAAAAGACCGCCTCCGGTCTCTTCCTCATCTATCGGGATTTCCCTCTGAAGAAGGATATCTCCTGTGTCCATGCCTGCTGCCATCTGCATGATGGTAACTCCGGTGGACTTCTTTCCATCTATGATTGCCTGCTGAATGGGCGCTGCGCCCCTGTACTCAGGAAGGATTGAAGCGTGGATATTGACACATCCAAACCTTGGGATATCCAGGATCTCCTGGGATAGGATCTGTCCGAAGGCAGCCACCACATAGATGTCCGCGTCTATTCCCTTAAGGTATTCCACGTGCTGCGCTTCCTTGATCTTCACCGGCTGAAATACCGGGATACCATGCTCCAGGGCACAGGCCTTAACATCCGATACCTGAAGCTCTCCGCTTCTGCCCTTTGGCTTATCGGGCTGGGTTACAACAAGGACAACCTCATGTCCCGCTTCAATTATCTTCTCAAGGGCGGACCTTGCAAAGTCCGGTGTTCCCATAAAAACTATCTTCATGTCTTTTTCCTTATGCTCAAAGTTTTAGTATACAGAGGTAACCTCTGTGATTTCACCGCTCTCCACCTTAAAGCTCCAGATCTGGTGGTCCTTAAGGCGATGCTCCGTAAGATAATAGGTGTCATCCACCTTAGAGATATTGTAGGGAGTTCCGCCGCCTACAAAGTACTGCGCGTAGATGTCCTCATACTGCCCCTTAGAAAGATCCTCCAAAGACTTGGTCCTTATGATGGTGGCATAGTCCTGATTGCCGGTGATATCGGTGGATACAGTTATGTAGAACATGTTCCCGATAGGCATTATCTGTACCATTCCCGCCATTTCATCCGGAACTTCAATAGTTCTTTTTACATCAAAAGAGCTAAGATCGCACACCAGTATCTGTGGCCTTGCTCCCGTGGGTGAAACTCCGGAGGCAAAGTACACCTCGTCGCCTATAATGGTAAATGACCTGACATAGATATCTGTAAGGGCATCTACCTTCTTAACATCTGTCAGATATATCCTGCCGGAATCCACCTCGCGTCGCAGGCAGTACATCTCTCCTGTGCCTGAACTCCACACGTAAAAGGTATCGGAAAGTTCATCGTAAACACAGTAATGTGGCCTGCTGCCTATATCATATATCGCCTGAGTATTTATGAACACGTCATCATGCTTCTCATAGACCAGTACCCTGTTCTGCTCTGTGTCGTCGATCAGATAAACCGTCCCGTCACTTGCTATGGTATGAGGGTAAAATGCCTGATTGCACATGATATTCCACTGGTCAATGGGAGTCCCAAGTTCCTTGGTGTAAAGGACTCTGTTGTGGTAACAGTCAACTATAAACCACACATCATCTATCCTTGTGATGTAGGTGGGTACACTAAGTCGGGTGTCATAGTTCTTTTCCGGCTGATACTCCGCAACAGCTTTGTCTATGTCCTCTCCCTGGGATGTGAGTTCCGATTCACGAATATACTCCTTACCATCAAATGGCGCTGCCTTTTTGGTGGCACTCCCGGCGCATCCCGTAAGGATTGTCCCTAGGAGCATAGCCACTGTCAGGAAAAGAGATATCTTCCTCTTGTTCATGCTATCATTCGCCCTTATTCTCTTCTTCCTGCTGCGCCATGAGTTCCTCGTTGTCCACCAGGTCACCCTCGATCTTCTCAACATACATATGTCCGTCCAGGTGATCCAGCTCGTGGCAGATGGCCCTTGCAAGAAGTTCCTCGCCCTCTATTTCGTACTCATTCATATCAAGGTCAAAGGCCTTTGCTCTTACATGGTTTGGTCTTGTTACCACTCCGGATTTGCCGGGAAGTGAAAGACATCCCTCATATCCGGTCTGCTCGCCGTCAGCCTCGATGATAGTGGGGTTGATCATGATAAGTGGCTGATCTCCCTCGGGAGAAACATCGATAACCACGATTCTCTTAAGAACTCCAACCTGAGGAGCAGCAAGACCGACGCCGTTGGCGTCATACATGGTATCAAGCATATCCTCTACAAGTTCTCTTATTCTTGGTGTTACCTCTTTGACTTCCCTGCACTCCCTGGTAAGGACGTCATCACCATATTCACGTATTGTTCTAAGTGCCATTTCTTTTCTCCATTTCTTGCACGTTAAGGCAGTAGATATGTACCTTGTCTGTTCTTTGTACACATCTACTGCCGTAGTATACATTCAATCCTGATTTACTACCTTGTATATAATAACACAAAGCAGCGGTGAATGCTCATATTAAGTTTTACCTGCTTAACAATACTGCCACAGCATCAAAAGCTTCGTCAAAGCCTATTTTCATGGAGGTGCCGGTGATCTTTATATCGTGCCTGCGTGCCTCAAAAACCTCAGCCACTTTATATCCCTCTTCAACAGGAATCTCTATTTCCTGTGGTCCGTCGTGCTCAAAGGTATGAACTATAACAAGTGCTCTGCCATCATCCCCGTATCTCACTGATGCCCTGTAGTCCTTAAGTGCCCTGTTAGAGGTCTGGAATGGTCCGTAGATCCTGGTCACACCATTTGCTATAACAGGTGAAGCCTTTTTGTAAAAGCCTGTTCCGGCATCGGTAACTTCCCATTGCTCCCTGGAAAGGTCGAAGACATCGCCGGATATACAAAGTGCTCCGTACATACCGGCGCAGATGAAATAAGCTATTCTCTTTAACGGGTCAGAGGCTCTGAGTACTGACCATATCTGACTCTTGGAAGGCAGTATAAGGCTCTGGAGGTCTGAAGCTATAACCGGGATTTCTTTTTCCTCGTGGGCATCTGAAAATGACAGGTAGTCTGCAAGCTCCATAAATCCGGGTTCCAACCTGTGTCCACCTGAAGAGCATACCTCGATGGCTATTCCCGGAACCTTCTGTCTTATCTTGGCAAAAAAGCTCTTGGTTGCTTCTACGCACTGCCTGAGGCCCTCGCCGTAGCTCTCTGCCCCATCGCACCCTATTCCAATGGTGTCGTTGTAATCTATCTTGATGTACTCAAATCCGTTGTCATTCAGAAAATCTATTACTTTCTCAGTAAGGTAGTCCTCCACCCACTTCTTTCGCATATCCCAGAATCTTCTGGTTCCTGAGATGATGACCTTGCCATCCCTCGTAAGAAGGTGCTCAGTGTCTGTCACAGCATCTGCATCCTTGCCCACAACTTCAAGCTCGAACCAGATACCTGCCTTCATGCCGGCATCGTTGATCTTCTTTACAACGCTCTTTAAGCCATTAGGGAAAAGGTTCTTTGCAACCCTCCAGTCACCCATGTTGTCCTGCCAGCCCTTCACAGAATCCGCATACCAGCCGGCATCAATGACAAAGTAATCGTAGCCCTTACCACTGATCACAGGAAGGATCCTGTCGATATTCTCCTCACTGGGCTCACCCCAGGTGGTGCAGTATTCGTTAAAGAAAAGAGGAATCTCTTTTGCCTTCTGGGTATCTGAAAGCTTATCCTTCTGAACGTCCAGAAGCCTGTCACAGACTGTCTCAAAGCTCTCTGCTGCCACCGTCATATAACACTGTGGTGTGGCAAAAGAACTACCGGCTTCTATGACCTTTCTCCAGTGACCGAACTCGTAATCAGCAAGTCCTGCACTGATGCTAAGGTTCTCGTCCATGCGGATTACTTCCATCTGCCAGGAGGAGGAACAGGCCAGGGTCATTGCCCAGAAAACTTTGGACTCTTTATCTTCAATCGCCGCAAAGGGGAAAAATCCCCTGATGGGCATGGAGCCTGTGGTGCCAAACTTCTCACACCTGACACCGAACCTTGCCCATGAAGGCTCCAGCATGAGATCCTCTATTGTATCCTGAACATGCCTTCCTTCTGCGCTCCAGCGGCTTCTGAACCTGTGCAGCACAAGCCTTCCTGTCGCCTCATCCTCTGCATAGGGTGTAATGCCGGAAAGACTTGCTGAAGAAAGGGCTTCTATAGTAATATCGCTATCTGATTCGTTATAGACCTTTGAATAAACCCTGACAGCTCTTGAACCATTTTTGTAGATGACTATGTGCTCAAGCTTTAATCCTTCAGGTGACTTAAGGGTTGTCACAATCTCTTTTCCCTGATCAGACTCCATAATGTCCTGGGATACATAAGCAAAAGACATGGTCAGTGCGCTGTTATGCCTTGTCATTCCTGCAGCAAATCCAAGGCAGGAAGCATCTCCAAGACAGGATATCTGTACGAGGGGATCCTCCCTTCCCTTGTCAAAGCCTGCACCGGGAATGCCCTTTGGAATCATTGAAAAAGAAACTGCTCCACCCTTGGATATTACATAGACTAAATTCATATCTCCAAGGGGTATTATTTTCACCTGTTTATCACTCATGGGTTACAGTTTTCCTCCTGATGTTGCTATACCTTCGATGAACTTGCGCATCGTGTCAAAGTCAAATCTCACTGAAATCTTTAGCTGCGCATGGGGTCAAAGTCAAACTGTACAGTAATGTTTCGAAGCTTACCCATAGCCTCTAACTCCTCGATGTACTTCTCAACTATATCCTTAAGCTCCACCAGCTTCTCATAATCGTCCAGCTTAACGTATACCGCCATCCTGAAGATGTCGTTGATCTTACTGATGGCCGCCATGGCAGGGCCTATGAATACCGCGCCGGGAACCTTTTGCTGTTCCATGATGGCACGGAGTCTTGTGGCAAAATGCATGCCTTCCTCTTCATCCTTTGAAAAGAGCTGCAGGCTCATCATATGGGATATTGGAGGGTATCTGAGCAGATCCCTGTAGGCAATCTCCTCTTCATAAAAAGAGTGATAGTCCTGTTTGGAAGCTGCAACAATGCTGTAGTGCTCAGGCTGATAGCTCTGGATAACAACATTTCCTTTCTTGTCTCCACGACCGGCTCTTCCCGCCGCCTGGGTGATAAGCTGGAAGGTCCTCTCACTTGCCCTGTAATCACTGGCATACAGCGACATGTCCGCCGCCAGTATTCCCACCAGTGTAACATCCGGAAAGTCATGGCCCTTGACGATCATCTGGGTTCCCACCAGTACGTCTGCTTCCTTATTGGCAAAGGTGGAGAGTATCTTGTCATAGCTCCCCTTGGTCCTTGTGGTATCTGCATCCATTCGAAGAACTCTTGCCTGTGGCCAGAACTTCTTCACCTCATCCTCAATCTGCTGGGTTCCGGCTCTGAAGGAGGATACATACCTGGATCCGCACTTGGGACAGATCTTAGGTCTTGGCTCCTCATATCCGCAGTAGTGGCACACCAGCCTTCCGCCCCTGTGCTCGGAAAGGGAAACATCACAGTGGGGGCATTTAAAGACATGTCCGCAGGATCTGCAGGAAACAAAGCCCGCCAGGCCCCTTCTGTTGATAAAGAGCATTGCCTGCTCGCCCTTTTCAAGCTTTTCCTCCATCAGCTCCTGAAGCCTTCTGGAAAAAATGGATCTGTTGCCACTTCTGAGTTCTTCCCTAAGGTCCGCAAGTTCAACCTCCGGTAGCGTTCCTCCCGTAAGCCTTCTATTAAGCTCAAACAGGTGGTATTCTCCCGTCTTTGCCCTGTAGTAGGACTCAAGGGATGGGGTTGCTGAGCCCAATACCACTGCTGCCCCATCGGGAAGGAGCTTTGCAAGCTCTATGGCTGTCTCCCTGGCGTGGTATTTGGGCATGGTCTCGCTCTTATAGGTGGACTCATGCTCCTCGTCTATTATTATTATCCCCGTGTTTGGAAATGGGGTGAAAAGAGCTGATCTCGGTCCGATAATTATATCGATATCCCCGGTCCTTGCCCTCTCCATCTGGTCAAACTTCTCTCCCGGTGAAAGGGAGGAATTCATGACAGACACCCTGTCGCCAAAGTGCCTGTAAAACCTCATAAGGGTCTGATATGTAAGTGCGATTTCAGGGATCAGGACTATTGCCTGCTTCCCCCGCTTTAAACAGTCGTCAATAAGAGCGATATAGACTTCAGTCTTTCCGCTTCCGGTAATGCCGTGGATAAGGTAGGTATCTCTTTTACCCTGATCGTAATCTTTTCTTACAGTATCTACAATATGTTGCTGTTCAGGACTTAAGACCTTATCCTCATACCTGGAGGTCTTGCCGGCGATGGGGTTTCTATAGTACTCCTCGCTGTCGATCTTTATGATGCCTGCATTACTCATGCTTGTAAGGGTTGCAGAAGATACATTGAGCTTATCAGTGATCAGCTCGTAGGGAATCCTCTCTCCGGGGTTCTCTAAAAGTTCTTTCAGCACCCTCTCCCTGGCCTTCTGCTTCTTCCTTACGCACTCGTAGTAGGTCTCCGTGGCCTCCCTCTCAGGCTGGCGAAGGGACACGAATTTGTGGACCTGTCTCTTCATCTTCTTCCCGGAAGGAAGCACGGTCTTCAGGGCCGCGATCATGGTGGAACCATAGTGACGCTTCATCCAGGCGGCGAGCTTCAGAGATATGTCCTCCGCGGACACGACATCTTCAGAGACGCCGATTATCTCCTTGATCTTATCAACGTCATACTCAGCTTCTTCCGTCAGCTCAACTACGTAACCTTTCCTTGGGGTATTTCCCTTTCCAAATGGAACCGTCACACAATCTCCCACGTTTACATGGCCTGACAATCTGTCTGGAATCCTGTATTGAAAGGTCTTATCCACCTTCTCATGAGATATATCAATTATTATATTTGCATACAAATCAGTAACTGCATTCAAATTTTTAACCTTACATAGCTATTTTCTAAAGCATATATATATTTCTCTATTTGTCCTACTTCCAGTTTCAGGAGCGCTGCGGACAAGGTGCACACAGGAATATTTTTCAAGCGGCTGGCATAAAAGTTTTGTAATTTTGCGATTTGTAGCGCCACGAAGATGAGACCAATGCATCGAGAGCGTCCCACGGGAAGCGATGCATGCTCTGGGCTCATCGTAGTGCCCGGCGCTTTATGAGCAAAATTGCAAACTTTTATGCCAGCCGCAGTGTCAACATCCCGCTGGCCTTGAACGCAGCGCCCTGAAACCCTTACCTGCGTTCGTCCAGAATCTCCTGGATAAGCTCGCGCTCATCCATGTGGTATTTGACACCCTTGATCTCCTGATAGTCCTCG
>DFGW01000030.1 GCA_002372465.1 Butyrivibrio sp. UBA3740 | reverse complement strand
TTCATTCAACTGTCAAACTCCCGAAGGACTTGCAAAGAGCCAGTGATGATGGGAGGTTGCTTGTGGCAAAGTAAACTATAAAGGAAAGCTGATTGAATGGGATTAAATGCGTAATCGCTGATATTTTTCCGCATACCGTTGGCATTCATAATGACGTTTCCGGGCATGTTGAAACAGTCGTTCTGTTAACGAAGACGACTGTGCTATAATTACAGGTGTAATAACCAAATAAATATAAAGGAAGATGCATATGCTTAAATTGATATCCTGGAACATAGATTCTCTGAATGCTGCACTGACCTCGGAGTCCCCTAGAGCGCTTTTGTCAAGAGATGTACTGACCACGCTGGCTAAGGAAGACGCCGATATTATTGCTATTCAGGAAACGAAGCTGCCGGCCACGGGGCCATCCAAAAAACACACGGAAGTATTATCGGAACTTTTTCCCGGCTACCATGTCGAATGGGTGAGCTCGGAGCCCCCTGCCAGAAAGGGCTATGCAGGAACCATGATTCTCTGCAAAGAATCTATGAATGCAGAGAGAATAGCGCCCAGAATTGGCGCGCCGGATACAATGGACGACGAGGGGAGACTTCTTGTTCTGGACTGCGGCAGTTACTATTTTGTCAACGTATATACGCCAAATGCGGGAGATGGCCTGAAGAGACTGGGCGATCGTCAGGAATGGGATAAATGCTACGCAGATTATCTGGCTCAGCTGGATCAGAAAAAGCCTGTAATCGCATGCGGAGACTTCAATGTGGCACACAAGGAGATCGATCTGGCTCACCCTGAGTCCAATCACATGTCAGCGGGATTTACAGACGAGGAAAGAGAAGGCTTCACCAATCTGCTGTCCAGAGGTTTTACTGACACTTTCAGATATGTGCACGGGGATGTGAAAGACGTTTATTCCTGGTGGGCTCAGAGAATCAGCACAAGCAAGATCAACAATTCGGGATGGAGGATTGACTATTTCCTGGTCAGCGACCGGATCAGGGAGCAGGTAAAGCGCTCGGAGATGATCGACTCAGGCCCCAGGCAGGATCATACACCGATTCTGCTGGAGATTGACCTGTGAAAACTGCTTGATCTTCGATAAGGAAGCAAAGGGGAATCCACCAAAGATATAGAATTTTTATTAGCCCTCCTCGGGCAGTCGTACCCATATAACGGGTCTGATTGCTCCGGAGGGCTTATTTACTGTCTTTTTGTTCTCGAGGATTTCGCCGTCCTCTGTGACGATAGGGGCATAGACGCTGGGGGCGCCATCGCCTTTGAGCCACCACCAGGATGTGCGATAGCCCTTCATATCCCATTCGTTGTATTTGCTCTTCTGGTTCTGGTTGGTTCCGTTTGCCAGGGCAGCAGGAGTTATAATGAGTTCCCGCTCCGTATCTGAGGAGAAAATCTCTTTTGCCTCCGTGGCAGTCAGAAGGCTGATGGCTTCTTTCGAGACAGGGTCAGTTGTTACTATCTGTTTTTCATATCTGCTGAAGATGTTTGTAAACTCCTTGGAATTAAGGCGGTCATATAGATCGCTCTCCTTCCAGGTGATTCCTTCATGCTTCTGGTTGTAGAAACTTCCGGCAATGCCATACTTTGAAAGAAGACGAAGCTCATCGCCCTCTCTTCCAATCACAATCCAGGTAAGGCGCTCATCCCCGGGAAGGAGCTTGTCGGTATCAAAGTGCCCGAACCGGACCTCATCCCCAACCTTTGCTTCTCTCAGTGCGACCAGCTCTTTTCCGTACTGGCTCTTTGCCAGGAGAAATGCTCTTCCGGAGAAAAGAGCTGTAGCCAGAACTATAAATGCTGCCAGGAAAATGACAATGATCCCCATTTTTCCAAATCTTTTTCTGTCCTCAAGCTGTGCCACAAGCTCTTTTGACTTATCTATAAGATAGCCATCGGCCATAGAGACCATATATGCCAGGATCCCGGAACAGACAAAGACCACCAGGAAGAACACGGGATCTGAGTAGTTCTTTTTGCCAAAGACCTGGTTGACAAAGTACCCATGAATTAAGAAAAGCTCAAAACTCATGGAACTGATAAGCTTAAGACCTCTGTTTCCTATGACGATCCTTCGGCTAAGGAGCAGGATGAACAGGGTAAAAAAGAGTCCGGCTACGGACTGGGAAATCAAGGTCATAAGAGCATCCTGACGCCCAAGATGCGAAAGCTCGTGGTAGTAGCCACGAACGGTGTTTACATAGATGGACTGGGAAAAGGTAAGGATGAAAAAAATCCCGGCAAGTGTTGTAACTACGCCGTAGTACTTATCGAAGATGGCGTTCCAGGAATCTTTGAACCTTCCGTATATCATGCCAAAGGCAAAGGCTATGGTTGAGTTGTACCACCACTCGCCAACGAACCAGCGTGTATCACCGTTTTCAAAGTCATGGCCGCGGCTGAAACTTACGGCAATTATGATGATGACAGAAAGGCATACCAGTATAAGGGCCAGATCCTTGTTTTTAAGGAATCGGAAGGTCAGATAGAAGATAAGGTACAAAAGAACTATCTCAATAACAAACCAGCCGTTGCCATTGATGAGGGAGAGGCCCAAAAGCTCTTTTGCCAGGAGCTTGATATTCCCTGCGCCGCCGATGACGATTTCGATAATGATGCCTGTAAGGTTGGCAACCCAGAAGGGGATTAGGACCGTGAGGATTCGTCTTGAGAAAAAGTGCTTAAGGTAATCCTGCTTGGAATAGTAGCTGACAATAAGGCCGTACCCGGAAAAGAAAAAGAAAAGTGCAGTAAACAAAACCCCCATGTAGTTGAATACAGTAACGGGGCCTTTGTAAACGTACCCATAGGAGGTGACGGTTTGGACCAGGTGGTGGAGAATAATAAAAGTACATACGCTGGCTCGGATCATCCGGCTCTGAGTCAGGAAATCACTGCCTTCTCTGGCTGATCCTGCCTTCTTATGACTTAAGAGTCTTGAAAAATCAGCCCTGTAGAAAGTCAGGACCAGAAGTGCTATGGGAAATATCAGTAAAATAAGTGAGTTAAGCGATTGATTTTTCATAATATCAGTTTATCAGTTTTGCCTCATAAATAAAGGCTTTTGGGCATTTTTTATGTTGATGGATACAGGGGAACTGTGGTAAAATCGTGCAGATGTATATGTAGCGTGATTACCAAAAGCGCTTATAAAGCGGCGACCCGTATTTGACGTGGCGTCGACTTAAGGAGGAAGGATATGAAAGAGTTTTTAAAAAGAAAAGACATTGAGATCTCATTGAGGAGATACGGGATTGATGCTCTGGGAGCCATGGCGCAGGGACTTTTCTGTTCGCTGCTGATCGGCACCATCATCAACACCATAGGAACACAGTTCAAGGTTCCCTTTCTTACAACAACAGTGGCAACTATTGCAGGAACAGATTATACAGTCGGTGGTCTTGCAACAGCTATGAGTGGTCCGGCTATGGCCGTGGCTATCGGATATGCGCTTAAGTGCCCGCCACTGGTTCTTTTTTCTATGATAACAGTAGGATTTGCAGCTAACGCTTTGGGCGGAGCCGGCGGTCCTTTGGCAGTTCTCTTTGTGGCAATTCTTGCTGCAGAATTCGGAAAAGCAGTTTCAAAAGAGACTAAGGTCGATATATTGGTCACTCCACTTGTTACTATAGCAGTGGGTGTATTCTTCTCCTGGCTCATTGCTCCACCCCTTGGAAGGGCAGCAATGGCAGTAGGTAACCTGATCATGTGGGCTACAGAGCTTCAGCCATTCCTTATGGGAATCCTGGTTTCTGTGGTTGTGGGCATGGCACTTACACTTCCCATTTCTTCAGCAGCTATCTGCGCAGCACTTGGACTTACAGGTCTTGCAGGTGGTGCGGCTGTAGCAGGATGCTGTGCACAGATGATCGGCTTTGCGGTTATCTCCTTTAAGGAGAATAAATGGGGCGGACTGATCTCACAGGGAATCGGTACATCAATGCTTCAGATGGGTAACATCATCAAGAACCCAAGGGTATGGATCGCTCCGACAGTTGCTTCTGCAATTACAGGACCTATTGCAACCTGTATCTTCAAGCTCAGAATGGATGGTGCTCCTGTTTCTTCCGGAATGGGAACCTGCGGACTTGTAGGTCAGATTGGTGTTTACACAGGCTGGGTCAACCAGATCGCAGAGGGAGCAAGAGGCCCTATCAGCGGGTTTGACTGGCTTGGACTTGTACTTATTTCCTTTGTACTTCCGGCAGTCTTCTCACTGGTTATCCATGCACTTGTTAAGAAGCTTGGCTGGGTAAAAGAGGGAGACCTTAAGCTCTCATAAACGGAAGGCTCTGACTTTACTTGTTGTAATAAGGAAAAGACATGTTGAATTTTCGAATTCCGATTTTGCTCATTTGTATAGTGATACTGGTTCTGCTCCTGGTGGCTCTTTTCTTTCACTACCTAAGGACAAGACCTCCAAAAGAACTCCCCATGGACGAGATGGAGGGCCATGACTTCGAGTACTACTGCGCTGATATACTTCGGGCAAACGGTTTCATAGAGGTGGAGGTCACAAAGGGCAGCGGAGATTTCGGGGCAGACATCCTTGCTGAGAAGGATGGCATAACCTATGCTGTCCAGTGCAAGTGCTACGATAAGCCCATAGGAGTAAAGGCTGTCCAGGAAGTATATGCAGGCCGTGACTTCTACGGAAGGATGGTGGGTGTTGTCATGACCAATCAGTACTTCACCCAGCCGGCGGTGGAGCTGGCCCAGAAGCTTAACATAATGCTTTGGGATCGCGGCTACCTTGACAGTATGGAGCGTGCACAATGATCATTACTATAACTGACGATTTTGATTTAAAGAAAATAGCAGACAGCGGTCAGTGCTTCAGATTTAATGAGGTAACAGGCACAGGGACAGGCGACGAGGGTGCTTCTTGCAGGCGCTACAGTGTTGCTGCAGGAAGCAGACATGTTTTTGTAAAAGAACTTGGGCAGAACAGGTACGATTTTGACTGCTCTGAAGATGAATTTGAGACTTTCTGGAAAAGATATTTCGACCTGGATCTTAGCTATAGCGAAATCCGGGGCAGAATAGATCAAAAAAAGGACCCATATCTTTTTTCGGCTTCACAGTACGGCAAGGGCATAAGGATCCTTCGCCAGGATCCTTGGGAGATGCTTATCTCTTTTATCATATCCCAGAGAAAAAATATCCCTGCCATCAAGGCTTCCATCGAGAAGCTCTGTGCCCTGGCGGGAGATGTAATTTGTGAGGACAAAGTGTGCGGGAAAATATATTCCTTCCCAACCCCCAGCCAGCTCTCCAGGCTTTCCATGGAGGAGCTTAGTGGCTGTAGCCTTGGGTACAGGGATAAGTATGTTCATCAGGCTGCACTTGACGTGGCTAGCGGTGCTGTGGACCTTGAAGCCTGGAGGGAACTGGACGACGATGGGCTGATGGAAAATTTACTTAAGCTCTTTGGCGTAGGTGTTAAGGTTGCCAACTGTGAGATCCTTTTTGGCTATCACAGACTGGATGCCTTCCCCAAAGATGTATGGATTAACAGGGTGCTGGATACCAGATATCCGGATGGATTTCCTTTCGATGACTATGCACCCTATAACGGAGTTATGCAGCAGTACCTTTTCTTCTATTCCAGAAGCGAAGGAATGCAGTAAAGTACAGGCGATAAAGCTGTTTCGGAAAAGGCTTCCGAAGCAGCTTTTTTAATGCTTAAAATAGGATTGGAAAAAATCTGTTTTGAAAATTTGTACATAGACAACTTGATAAAAATGTATATTTTTCACATTGACCTTTTGTACAGGTTGTGGGAACATGGTGGTGCAGATTATTAACTCTTTACAGTGAGAAAAGAAACGTGGCCAAATATCAAAAAGTAATAGACTGGATAACTGAAAACATCGACTCCGGAGTTCTTAAACCCGGAGAGAGAATCCCTTCCGAGAACGAGCTGTGCAATCGCTTTGATTTAAGCCGTCAGACCATCAGACATGCAATTGCCAAGATGGCGGAGGACGGCCTTTTGGAGAGCCGCCGCGGAAGCGGTACTTATGTTGCCGACCAAAGAGCTGAAGAAGGCGAGAGGAATGTGGTCGCTGTTGTCACGACTTATGTGGATGACTATATCTTCCCAAGTACCATCAAGGGAATCGAGAACACCTTGAGCAACAAGGGCTATTCCATGCAGCTTTCCTTCTCCAACAACACGGTGGGAAAGGAGAGACAGATCCTTCTTGATCTCCTAGGAAGGAATGACGTGGCGGGGCTCATTATGGAGCCTGTTAAGAGTGCTCTTCCCAATCCCAACATGGACCTTTACAGGAAGCTTCAGGACAAGAAGGTCAAGATTCTTTTTATAAACAGCTTCTACCCTGAGCTGGATCTGCCCCATGTGTCTTTAAACGATGCGCTTTCTGCCTACAACGCAGTCAGGGCGCTGATAGATGCAGGGCATGAGGAGATAGGATGTGTGCTCAAGCTCGACGACGGTCAGGGCCGTGAGAGATACAGGGGCTATATGAAGGCCATAACAGAGGCTGGGCTGACCTTTTCCTACGATCATGTAAACTGGATAGACACCATAGACATAGCAAAGGGCAAGAGTGCCCTTAAGAAGGTCAGGGACAGATTAAGGAGCTGTAGCGCTGTCTTTTGCTACAATGACCAGGTGGCAGGTCTTATGATCGAGATGCTTACAGACGAAGGTGTCAGGGTTCCGGAGGATATTTCCATCATTGGAATTGATGATTCGGACATCGCCAGGAAGGGAACAGGCGGAGTGACTATTTCATCAATCCCGCATCCCAAGGAAAGGCTCGGTGAAAAGGCTGCCCAGAACATGATCAGAATGATCCATGAGGGAAAGCTTTCCTACAACGCCACCTATGAATTTGAGGAAAAGGTGATAATCAGGGACTCAATAAGTCAGAGGGCTTAATACTATAAAATAATAATGGAGGTTATTATGGGAGACGCAAAAAAGGCTATTGCAGAGGGAAAGACATATCTTGGTATTGAGTTTGGATCAACCAGGATCAAGGCTGTACTCACCGATACTGAGTACAATCCGATCGCTTCCGGCTCACACAGCTGGGAGAACAGACTGGACAACGGAATCTGGACCTACACCCTGGATGATATCTGGGGCGGATTCCAGGACTGCTACAAGAACCTGGCAGCAGATGTTGAGAAGCAGTACGGGGAGAAGCTGACAACAGTTGGCGCCATGGGTTTTTCAGCCATGATGCATGGCTATATGGCATTTGATGAGAAGGGTGAGCTCCTTGTTCCCTTCAGAACCTGGAGAAATACCATTACAGAAGAGGCTTCAGAGAAGCTGACAGATCTCTTTGGATACCACATTCCTCAGAGATGGAGCATTGCTCATCTCTATCAGGCAATCCTCAATAATGAGGAGCACATTTCCAGGATCAGATTCTTCACTACACTGGCAGGCTACGTTCACTGGCAGCTGACAGGAGAAAAGGTCCTTGGTGTAGGTGATGCTTCGGGAATGTTCCCTATTGATTCTGCTACCTGCAGCTATAATGAGAAGATGCTTGACCAGTTTGACGAGCTCATTGCACCAAAGAGCCTTGGGTGGAAGATCAGGGATATCATCCCCAAGTCCCTTCCGGCAGGAGCCGAGGCCGGAACACTTACAGAAGAAGGTGCAAAAAAGCTTGATCCTACCGGAACTCTCAAGGCAGGAATCAAGGTTTGTCCTCCTGAGGGCGATGCAGGAACAGGTATGGTTGCCACAAACTCTGTAGGCGTAAGAACAGGTAATATATCAGCCGGAACAAGCGTATTTTCAATGGTTGTTCTTGAGCATAGCCTCTCAAAGGCTTATCCTGAGCTTGACCTTGTAACAACACCATCAGGAGAAGAGGTTGCCATGGTTCACTGCAACAACTGCACCTCTGACCTCAACGCATGGGTAGGACTGTTCAGAGAATTTGCCGGTGCGATCGGCAAGGATGTGGACGACGACACACTTTACGGAACACTTTACAGGAAAGCTATGGAAGGCGACGCTGACTGCGGCGGACTTCTTGCATACAATTACTTCTCAGGCGAGAGTATCACAGGCTTCAATGAGGGAAGACCTCTGTTTGTAAGAAGACCTGATGATAAGTTTAACCTTTCAAACTTCATGAGAACACACCTTTACACAGCACTTGGTGCTCTTAAGGCAGGAAACGATATCCTTATGAAGGAAGAGAATGTTAAGGCTGACTTCTTCTTTGGCCAGGGCGGATTCTTCAAGGTTCGAGGAGTTGGTGACAGAGTAATGGCAGCAGCCCTGAACACACCGATCAAGCTCATGGAGACAGCAGGAGAGGGCGGCCCATGGGGACAGGCTATCCTTGCAGGCTACATGTGCCAGAAGCAGGAGGGCGAGAGCCTGGAGAAGTACCTTAACGACAAGGTGTTTGTAGGCGGAAAGGTTGAGACCTGTGATCCGATTCCTGCAGATGTAGAGGGCTTTGACAAGTTCATGAAGGACTACAATGCAGGTCTTGCCATAGAGAGAGCTGCTGTTGACAGCCTTAAGTGATCACTTTCGTTTTTGATAAATAAAGAGCAATAATTACGGAGCATTGTAATGATGCTCCGTATAAAATGAATAATGGAGAAAAGATATGTTAGAAGAACTCAAGAAAAGAGTATATGAAGCAAATATTCTTCTTCCCAAGTATGGACTTGTTACCTTTACCTGGGGAAATGTAAGCGAGATCGACAGGCAGTCAGGGCTTTTTGTAATAAAGCCCAGCGGAGTTGACTACGAGACAATGACTCCTGACGACATGGTTGTCATGGACCTGGAGGGCAACAAGGTTGAGGGTAAGCTAAATCCTTCTTCAGATACTCCTACCCATGTGGAGATCTATAAGGCGTTCAAGGAGGTTGGAGGTGTGGTTCACACCCATTCTTCCTACGCCACTAGCTGGGCACAGGCCGGACGCAGCATACCATGCTACGGAACCACCCACGCAGACTACTTCTACGGTGAGATCCCCTGCGTAAGATGCCTGACCAAGGAAGAGATTGAGTCAGCCTACGAGGAGAATACAGGACACCTTATTGTTGACGAGTTCAACCGTATGGGAAAAGATCCTGTGGCAGTTCCTGCAGTTCTTTGCAAGAACCACGGAGTATTCACCTGGGGCAAGGATGCCCATGAGGCAGTTCACAACGCCGTAGTTGCTGAGGAAGTTGCCAAGATGGCCTACAGATGTGAGGTCATTAATCCCGAAGTTAAGCCTGCTCCACAGGAGCTTCAGGACAAGCACTACTATCGTAAGCATGGCGCCAATGCATACTACGGGCAAAAGTAATCACCTGACGAGGTTTTTTCGAGTCCGGTGTACTACTTTGTTCTGGCGAGCGTAGCGAGAGCAGAACTTCCTTGTTATAATAATTAGAAATGTAAAGTAAAAAGGAGAAGTGGAGGAATTATGACGAACAAAGAATTGCAGAAAATTGCAAACGAAGTCCGCAAGGGCATTGTTACAGCGGTTCACGCAGCTAAGGCAGGACATCCCGGTGGATCACTGTCAGCAGCAGATATCTACACATATCTGTATTTTGAGGAGATGAACATCGACCCTAAGGATCCTAAGAATCCTGATCGCGACAGATTTGTTCTTTCAAAAGGACACACAGCACCGGGTCTTTACTCAGTAATGGCTCAGCGTGGATACTTCCCTGTAGAAGAGCTCACAACACTTCGTAAGCTTGGATCAAGACTTCAGGGACATCCAAGTATGCAGTACCTTCCGGGACTTGATATGAGCAGCGGATCCCTTGGACAGGGAATCTCAGTTGCATGCGGAATGGCTCTTTCTGCAAAGCTTGACGATAAGGATTACAGGACCTACACACTTCTTGGTGACGGTGAGATCGAAGAGGGACAGGTTTGGGAAGCAGCTATGTTTGCCGGCTTCCGCAAGCTTGACAACCTGGTAGTTATCGTAGATAACAACGGTCTTCAGATTGACGGACCTATCGATCAGGTATGTTCACCATATCCTATAGACAAGAAGTTTGAGGCATTCAATTTCCATGTTATCAATATTGATGCCCATGACTTTGATGCAATAAGAGCAGCCTTCAAGGAGGCCAGAGAGACCAAGGGCCAGCCTACAGCTATCATCGCCCACAGCTTAAAGGGTAAGGGCGTTTCCTTCATGGAGGGCCAGGTAGCATGGCACGGCGTAGCACCTAACGATGAAGAGTACGCTATAGCTATGGCAGATCTTGAGAAGATCGGCAAAGAGCTCGAAGGTTAAGAAGGAGGTTGAACAATGAGTGAAGTTAAGAAGATAGCTACAAGAGACAGCTATGGAAAAGAACTTATAGAGCTTGGTAAGGTTAACGACAAGGTTGTTGTCCTTGACGCAGACCTGGCAGCTGCAACAAGAACAGGATGGTTCAAGAAGGAATTCCCTGACCGTCACATCGACTGTGGTATTGCAGAGTGCAATATGATGGGAATTGCAGCTGGTCTTGCTACAACAGGTAAGATTCCTTTTGTAAGCACATTTGCCATGTTTGCAACAGGACGTGCTTTCGAGCAGGTTCGTAACTCAATCGGATATCCACATCTCAACGTTAAGATCGGTGGAACACATGCCGGAATCACAGTAGGTGAGGATGGAGCCAGCCACCAGTGCAACGAGGATCTTGCTCTTATGAGAACAATCCCCGGAATGGTAGTTATGTGTCCTGCAGATGACATCGAGGCAAGAGCCTGCGTAAGAGCTGCAGCTGAGCATGAAGGCCCTGTTTACATCAGATTTGGACGTGCTGCATGCCCTGTAGTTAACGACAGACCTGACTATAAATTTGAACTTGGCAAGGGTACACTGTTGCGCGAAGGCACAGATGTAAGTATAATTGCTACTGGAATAGGAGTTGGCGCAGCTCTGGAAGCAGCAGAGAAGCTTGCTGCAGACGGAATCAGCGCAGAAGTTGTAAATATTTGCACCATCAAGCCTATCGACAGAGAACTGGTTGTTGCTACAGCAAAGAAGACCGGCAAGGTTGTAACTGTTGAGGAGCATTCAGTGATTGGCGGACTTGGAAGCGCAGTTTGCGATGTTCTTTCTGAGGAATGCCCTACTATAGTTAAGAAGATCGGTATGCAGGAT
>DFGW01000120.1 GCA_002372465.1 Butyrivibrio sp. UBA3740 | reverse complement strand
AAGGCCTATGCCATGACAGGCTGGAGACTTGGATACGCCTGCGGACCAAAAGAGATCATGGAGCAGATGGTCAAGATCCATCAGTTTGCCATCATGTGCGCTCCTACCACCAGTCAGTATGCTGCGGTTGAAGCCTTAAAAAACGGCGACGATGACGTGACCATGATGCGTGAGCAGTACAACCACAGGAGAAGGTACCTTTTGAATGAATTTAAGAGGATAGGACTTCCGTGCTTTGAACCCTACGGCGCTTTCTATGTCTTCCCCTGCATCAAGAAGTTTGGCATGACCAGTGATGAGTTCTGCACCAGACTTCTAAAGGAAGAAAAGCTTGCTGTTGTACCCGGTAATGCCTTTGGTGACTGCGGAGAGGGATATATAAGAGTATCCTACGCATATTCTTTGGAGAATCTTAAGGCAGCCATGGAGAGGCTTGAGAGATTTATCTCAAAGCTTTAATAGATTTTAGCTGTAACTAAAGAATCCTGCTTATTGTGATAAAAATGCACAAAAAGCAGGATTTTTTTTGTGAAAACCAATGAATATCTAAAATAATTCATAAAAATCTAAAATAATCGTTGACACTGTTTTCTCATCCATCTATGATTTATTTATATTTGGTGAATCATAAATATCTGGGAGATAAGCAGTTATGAACGGCAACAGAGAGCTTAAATACAGCGAACCATGGATACTTCAGAGGGCAGATCCTTATGTGTACAGACACACTGATGGGACCTACTATTTTACTGCATCGGTTCCTGCATACGATGGGATTGTACTTAGAAAGGCGGATTCCCTTGAAGAGCTTAGTGAAGCCCCGGAGACGGAAGTCTGGCATAAGCATGAGTCCGGTCCCATGAGCATACATATCTGGGCTCCCGAGCTTCATTACCTGGACGGGGCATGGTACATATACTACGCCGGTGGCGATAAGGACAGTATCTGGGATATAAGACCTTATGTTCTTCAGTGCAAGGACGATGATCCGATCACAGGCACCTGGACTGAGCTTGGCAAGATCCAGAGAGCGGATGAGGATGAGTTCTCCTTTGAGGCCTTTTCACTGGACGGGACTGTGTTTGAGAACAAGGGTGAGAGATACTATGTCTGGGCCGAGAAGGTAGGCGTGGGCAAGCAGATAAGTAACCTTTACATAGCCAGGATGGAGACACCCTGGAAGCTTTCAACTGTACAGGTTATGCTGACAACCCCTGATTATGACTGGGAGAGAGTGGGCTTTTGGGTCAATGAAGGCCCGGCTGTAATTAAGCACGGCCATAAGCTCTTTTTGACATACTCAGCCAGTGAGACAGGAAAGGCTTACTGCATGGGAATGCTAAGTGCCGACGTAGACAGTGACCTTTTGGATCCAAAGAGCTGGACCAAGGAGAGATACCCTGTCCTTAAGTCTGATGAAGTAAGGGGCATTTATGGCCCCGGACACAACAGCTTTACTGTGGATGAGCAGGGAAGAGATATCTGCGTATACCACGCAAGGAATGAGGAGACAATAGAAGGGGATCCCCTTTACAATCCCAACAGGCATGCAAGACTTATGCCACTTAAGTGGGATGAACAGGGAAGACCGGTTTTTAGTTTTGATCAGGGAGAATAATAATGAGTAGGAAACTTTTCAGATATATGGCAGCAGGAATGAGTGTCTGCATGGCTTTTCTCGGAGTGGGCTGCGGAAGTGAAAAAGGCGTTGAAAGCTCATCTGTACTTCCGGAGGAGCTTCCGGCTGCAGAAATAGCCACCGGTTCTGTTAATTCCGGTGCATCCCTCCACGACCCTCAGGTGATACTTGGAGAAGATGGGACCTATTACTGCTATGGCACCCACATGACAGCTGCAACTTCCACAGATCTGATGAAGTGGAGGACCTGGGCTGACGGGGTAAACAGCTCCAACAAGATTTTCGACAATCTGCTGACAGAGCCCTTTGACGCCTTTTCCTTTGTGGGGAAAAATGAGCAAAGTGGCTATTCTGTATGGGCTCCCAGTGTAATTTACAATAAGACCACAGGCAAGTACATGATGTATTTCTGCACCACCTCGTCTTATATCAAGTCCAGCATTGTTTTTGCAACTTCAGACAACATAGGCGGACCATACCACTACGAGAAGACTATTGTTTATTCGGGCTTTACCAAGAATGATCTGGAGCTGACAAACTTTTATGACCTTATGGGCGATGATGCTCAGACCAGGAACAGGTATGTATCAGGTGGAGCCTACAATAACCAACTCTGGCCAAATGCCATAGATCCTGCCATGTTTTATGACAAGGATGACAGGCTGTGGATGGTATACGGATCCTGGTCCGGGGGAATCTTCATTTTAGAGCTGGATAAGGAGACGGGAGAGCCCATCCACCCTCAGACGGACGACGACAACGAGGTGGATGCTTATTTTGGCAAAAGACTTATCGGTGGCTTCCACCATTCCATCGAGGGTCCGTACATTCACTATGACGAAACATCAGGCTATTACTATCTCTTCCTTTCTTATGGCAATCTTCAGACAGACGGCGGCTACCAGATAAGAGTGCTTCGCTCTGAGAATCCTGACGGTCCCTATGTTGATGCCAAAGGCCAGAGCCTTGGAATAAAGGGAGACCTGGACTCCTACGCTGACTATGGCGTAAAGCTTATGGGCAACTACACCATGCCAAGCCTTAATGTCAGCTACATGGCTCCCGGTGGACAGTCAACCTTTGTGGGAAGTGATGGAAAGCTCTACATCGTATATCATCAGAGATTTAGTAATAACGGTGAGTTCCACTCGGTAAGGGTTCACCAGATGGCCATGAACGAAGACGGATGGCCCTGTGTGTTTCCCTTTGCCACTAACAGCGAGGCTCTTTCGGAGTCAGGCTATAAGCAAAAGGACATAAGCGGAACCTTTTATATCCTGGATCACGGCCTTGAGATCAACAATCTTGTGAATGAGGCCAAGGAGTGCCACTTTGAAAACGGTCAGATAACAGGGGCTCTTGAGGGCACTTACGAGGTTAAAGATGACACAAACTTTATCACAATTTCTGCCGGTGGAGTGACATATAAGGGTATAATGGTAGAGATGACAGATGAAGCTGGCAACAATACCTTCTGCATAAGTGCAGTGGGCGATAACAATCATTCTATATGGGGAGTAAGATATGGCAAAACTGGTGATCAATGAAACTAATAAAGTTGGCCGGATTGAACCTGAGATCTACGGACATTTTTCCGAGCATCTTGGAAGATGTATCTATGAAGGCCTTTATGTAGGGGAGAATTCAGATATCCCCAATGTTAACGGCATGAGAAGTGACGTTGTAGGTGCGTTAAAAGAGCTGAACATCCCTGTCCTTCGCTGGCCGGGAGGATGCTTTGCCGACGAATACCACTGGATGGACGGCATCGGTGATAAGTCAAAGCGCAAGAAGATGATAAATACCCACTGGGGCGGAGTAATGGAGGACAACAGCTTCGGAACCCATGAGTTTATGGAGCTGTGCAGACAGCTTGGCTGCAAGACCTATGTAAACGGTAACCTTGGTAGCGGAACTGTTCAGGAGATGAGCCAGTGGGTTGAGTACATGACCTTTGAGGGCGTATCTCCCATGGCGGACCTTCGAAAGGAGAATGGCCACGAAGACGCATTCCAGTTGGACTATTTTGCTGTGGGCAATGAGAACTGGGGTTGCGGAGGAAACATGACTCCGGAGTACTACGGTAATCTCTACCGTCGTTATCAGACCTATCTTCGTCAGTACAACCCTGACAGGAAGTTTAAGAAGATTGCCTGCGGACCCAATGTGGCAGATTACCACTGGACAGAAGGTGTTCTTAAGACCTGCTTTGATCATACTCCTGAGCATGAGCACGGCTTTATGGACCTTATTTCTTTGCACTACTATGATATGCCTCTTGGCTGGGAGCCCAAGGTTAGCGCCACAGAGTTTGACGATGAGCTCTGGTACAAGACTCTCAACAGAGCATATTATATGGATGAGCTCATAAGAAGGCATGGAGCCATCATCGATCAGTATGATCCTGAGAAGAAGATCGGTCTTGCTGTGGATGAGTGGGGAACCTGGTTCAAGGTGGAGCCCGGCACCAATCCGGGATTCTTGTATCAGCAGAACACCATAAGAGATGCACTTGTAGCAGGTATCACTTTAAATGTCTTCAACAAGCATTGTGACAGGGTTAAGATGGCATGCATTGCCCAGATGATCAATGTTCTTCAGGCTGTGATCCTCACAGACGGCGAGAAGATGATAAAGACACCTACTTACCATGTATTCCACATGTATCGTCACCATCAGGGGGCAGACCTTTTGGAGAGCAGTCTCACAGGCGCAAGCGAGATCGGTATGGATGTAGAGTATGGAAAGGTTCCGGATCTGACAGAGTCTGTATCTGAAAAGGACGGCTTCATTACCATCACCCTCAACAACCTCTCTGTTTCTGAGGCAAAAGAGCTTGATGTGGTATTTGCAGAGAAGAAGGATATTCAGGTTGTGGAAGCAAACATTGTTTCCGGATCTGACATCCACGATCACAACACCTTTGAAGCTCCGGAGACTGTAGCCGAGAAGGAATTTAAGGGCTATACTGTTGACGGCGGCCTTAAGGTAACTATACCCGCTGCCAGCGTTGTTGAGATAAGAGTAAAATAAATCCCTGCAGGTAACAAAAGGATCATGGCCTGTCGGAAAGGCTTTAATACAGCTTTTCCGGCAGGCCTTTATTTGTTTGTCTAGCTTTGTGCCATGGGCTATAATAGGAGTAACGTTTCGAGATTAGGAAGGACATGGATATGCCACTTAATTCAGAAGACAAAAAAGAAAAACTTGCGGACACCGGTTTTATCAGTGAAAAGATAAAACAGCGACCTATTAACAGAAAGAAGCTTCTTCGAAGAACGGCTATTACCTTCTTTTTGGCCATAGTATTCGGTATAGTTGCCTGCTTCACATTTCTTTTCCTACAGCCACTGTTCAGTAATCGGCTGTACCCTGAAGCTGAGCCGGAGCCTGTTTCCTTCCCTGAAGAGACCATTCAGGACGAGCTGACTCCTGAGGAGATGTATGTGGACAATAACGCCATTTTAGAGGACGAGGTTCAGAATCTCGAGGCATCCCAGAAGGAGCAGATCGATGCTGCGCTGGCTTCATACAGCTTCAGCGCCTCCGATTACGGGAAGATGATGTCCTCCCTTAAATCTGTGGCAGCAGAGGTTTCTACAAGTCTTGTGACTGTTACGGCAGTTTCCAGCGATACCAACTGGTTCAGTGAATCCTTTGAGAGCAGCGGATCGGCTTCGGGAGTCGTTGTAGCCAATAACGGAACCAGTTATTTTATCGTTACTCCTTCAGCTGCTATTCAGGAAGCCGAGAGTATAAGGGTGACCTTCTGTAACGGCGCAGTGGCAACGGCTGAGCTGAGCCTTTCTGATGATGTGACGGGCCTTAGTGTCATCACCGTGAGGAGGTCAACACTAACGGAGAGTACCAGAGATAAGGTAAATACAGCGGCTCTTGGAAGCTCCAACACCGGAACCCTTACGGGAATCCCGGTTATTGCGGCAGGAAGTCCCATCGGCATACAGGACTCTATCTCCTACGGGATCATTACTTCTGAGAAGACTGCCCTCGGCCTTGAGGATTCATACTATAAGCTTCTTACCACCGACATCTATGGAAGCACCCTTGGTACCGGAGTTCTTACAAACCTTAACGGACAGGTCATAGGCATCATCGACATGTCCTACAATACGGACGACCTTCAGAACCATATCTGTGCCATCGGAATCACAGAGCTTAAGGGCCTTATTGAAGACCTTTCCAACGGCAAGAACAGGCCCTATCTTGGGGTTCATGGGGCAACCATCCCTGCTGATGTTCAAAACTCAATGAACATTCCTGCCGGAGCCTACATAACAAAGACAGAGCTTGGCTCCCCTGCAATGCAGGCTGGAATCCAGAGCGGAGATATTGTCACTTCGATAAATGGGGCGGAAGTTTCAACCTACGAACAGCTTGTATCCAAGCTCAACCTCTGTTATCCTGAACAGACAGCTACATTTACAGTTAAAAGACAAGGTCCCAATGACTACATTGACCTTGAAATAGAGGCCACTTTAACAAGTGCCACTCACAATTAAGTATTAGAAATGAGGTTTATTTATGAAGTTTATCAAAGATCTTAAGACCGGAGACAGAATCACTGACATCTACATGTGCAAGCACAAGCAGTCAGCCACAACCAAGAACGGAAAGGAGTATTATTCCGTAACTCTCCAGGATAAGACAGGTACTGTTGACGCCAAGATTTGGGAGCCGGGCGGCGCCGGAATAGATGAGTTTGACGATACAGACTGTATCGATGTATTTGGCGAAGTGACCAGCTTTAATGGGGCGCTTCAGGTTAACATCAAAAGGGCAAGGAAGTGCCGTGAGGGTGAGTTTGACCTGGCCAATTATCTTCCTGTTTCCTCCAAGGACAATGACCAGATGTATAAAGAACTTCTGGGGATTATCGACACTATAGAGAATCCTTATCTGAAAAAGCTCCTTGAGGAGTTCTTTGTCAAGGACAAGGCCTTCATAGAACTGTTCAGAAAGTCAAGTGCAGCCAAGACTGTACACCACGGCTTTATCGGCGGCCTTTTAGAGCATACCCTAAGCGTTACCAAGCTCTGCAATTACATGGCAGGGGCCTATCCAATGCTGAAAAGAGATCTGCTCTTAACAGCAGCTATTTGCCACGACATTGGAAAGACTAAGGAACTGAGCCTTTTCCCTGTTAATGACTATACTGATGAGGGGCAGTTTTTGGGACATATCGTCATGGGCTGTGAGATGGTGGGTGAGAAGGCCCGCCTTATTGAAGGCTTCCCTGAGCTTTTAAAGCAGGAGCTTCAGCACTGTATTCTGGCACACCACGGCGAGTTCGAGTATGGCTCTCCCAAAAAGCCGGCCATCATGGAGGCTGTGGCTCTCAATCTTGCGGATAACACCGATGCCAAGATGGAAACCTTCACAGAAATCCTCTCTTCCATCACTACTCCCGGATGGCAGGGATTCAATAAATTCTTCGAAAGTAACATCTTTGAGACCAAAATTGACTAAGGACCATTTATAGATTAACAAAAACAACTTTAGTTTTTTGTGTAAAACGACAAATATTTAAAATATTTAAGAAAAATCTAAAATACATATTGACCCCCCATCTCCTGTTTAGTAAAATTGCTGTAACAGATGTAACTTAATGCAATTTTTTAGGAGGATTTGCTATGAAGAAGAAGGTATTTAGTGTTTTATTGGCAGGTTGCATGACACTTGGTCTCCTTGCTGGATGTTCAACAACAACTGTTGAAGAAGCAGGAGAGGCTACTGCTGAGCCTCAGGCTCAGACAGATACAGCAGCTGCTGAGACAAGCTCTGAGTCCTCTACCGAGACTTTGGCAGGAGAGGGAGATCAGACAATCCACGTATTCCTTTACATGCAGGAGCATGAGAAGGAAATCTATCAGAAGCTCATCGACGAGTTCGTAGAAGAGCACAAGGATCAGGTTAAGGAAGTTGTATTCGAGGTTACAACACAGGATGAGTACAACCAGAAGATGATCGCTAACATGACAGCTAACGACATGCCTGATGTTTTCTATGTAGGACCTGCAGCAGTTCGTTCTTATGTTGACAACGGCTACGTACTTCCTTTGGATGACTATGTAGACGATGCTACAATCAAGAGCATCTGGGGAACAACCCAGGAGATCTACCGCTATGACGGCAAGAACATCGGAACAGGTTCTCTCTATGCATTCCCTAAGGATCTTTCATGCTTTGCATTTGCATACAACCAGGACCTCTTTGATGAGGCAGGCCTTGACTATCCTGATCCTGAGAACCCGTACACATACGATGAGTTCGTAGAAGTATGTAAGGCTCTTACAAAGGATAAGGACGGCGACGGAGAAGTTGATCAGTGGGGCGTTGCCTGTGCAGATCAGTGGGGCATGACACCTTTCCTTTACTCAAACGGTGTTAAGTTCCTCAATGACGACATGACAAAGGTTAACGTAGCTAACAACCCTCAGCTTACAGAGGCTCTTACATTCTACACAGACCTTACAAGAAACGGCCTTACACCTTCAGTAGAGCAGGATACAGCTCTTGGCGGATACCAGAGATGGCTTGATGGACAGGTTGCTTTCTACGCTTGCGGAACATGGGACGTTGCAGCATTCATGGATGAGGCTACTTTCCCTTACAAGTGGAACCTTTGCGGATGGCCTGTAGGACCTTCAGGTGATGGAAAATCACACACATGGATGGGTTCAGTTGGTTACTGCGTATCTGCAACAACAGAGTATCCTGACCTTTGCGCAGAGCTTGTTTCAAAGCTTTCTACAGATGCTGACGGACAAAGAGCAGTTTCAGGTATTTCAACAGGCGCTTCTATCCAGCTTCCTAACATCACAGAGCTTGCTTATGGCGAGTTCAAGGATGCAGTTAATGCAGGAACAGTTCCTTACGCTTCAAACGTTGATGTAATCTTCGGATACTTCGATGGAAACGATCACTACGAGGCAGCTCTTCAGGAGACAGATTACACATACAACTCAGAGTGGTTCACACCTTTCTGGTCAGGTGTATTCAACATCAAGAACGGCGACATCGAGGTTCAGGATTACCTCAACCAGGTAGAGCCTGAGATGCAGTCACTTCTTGACGAAGCTATCGAGCTTCAGAATTCTGCTACAAAATAATTTGGGCAAACACTAGATTAAAAAACAAACAGGGCCCCTCTGTAATAAAGCTGAGGGGCTCGCTTTTTAAGATTTTCAGGGGAAGATTAAGATGGCAAAAACAAAGGTTAAAGTACACAGATCTGCCATGGCAAAAAGGGAAGAGCGCTGGGCATGGCTCTTTATAGCATCGCCCTTCATTGGATTTATGCTCTTTATGGCATATCCAATCGTATTCGCACTCATTGCCAGTACCAGTAAATGGACCGGCATGAACTCACTTTGGGGCAATATTGTGGGGCTTCAGAACTACGTAAAGATCTTTGCGGACTACAAGTTCTGGAAATCCATGGCAACAACCATTATCTACATGATCGGTATTCCTATCGGAATGATCCTTGGTATGCTGATCGCCATGGGGCTTAACAGGGGAATACCCGGCAAAAGACTCCTCACCACCATGTACTATGTTCCTGTAGTATCTTCACTGGTTGCGGTTTCAATTTTGTGGGCATGGGTATTCAACTATGACTACGGCCTTTTAAATGGAATCTATAAGTTCCTTACAGGAATGCACGGACCTAACTGGCTGGGCGATGAGCATATGGTAAAGATATCCCTTATCATATTCATGGTATGGAAGGGACTTGGAGGCACCATTATCCTTTATCTGGCCGGACTTCAGAATATCCCGAGGGATTACTATGAGGCAGCCATGATAGACGGAGCAAACGGCTGGGAAAAGTTCCGTAACATTACTCTGCCGCTTCTTTCACCTGTTACCTTCTATGTACTGATCACCTCCCTTATCGGTGGTTTCCAGGTATTCGTAGAGGTTCAGGTTATGACACCAAACGGTGGACCAAACTACAGCTCTGCAACAGTTGTATATTACCTGTATGAGAAGGCCTTCACAAACGGTCAGCTCGGATACGGAAGTGCAGTTGCAGTAATTCTTGCGATAATAATATTCATTATCACGGCCATCAACTTCTGGGGCCAGGATAAATGGGTAAAGACTATAGATTAAGGAGGTGTGACAGATGGCTATTGCAGCAATTTCAAAACAAAAAAACAGCAGCAAAGATTATCAGACAGATCACGTCACATCCTCCAAGGAGAAGGCGTTCAACATTCTGATCTTTATCCTGCTGTTCTTATTTGCTATAACCATGGTGTTCCCACTTATATACATGGTGGCAACATCCTTTATGACCAAGAATCAGATCCTTTCAGGAAGCCTTACTATTATTCCGGATCCTGTTCTTATAGGAAAGTATTCAGAGGTTATGAAGAAGGGACAGTTCATAAGCGGTATCTTCAACACGATAAAGGTTGAGATTCCCGTGCTGCTTATCGGCGGATTTACTTCATCTCTGGCAGCCTTTGCCTTTGCCAAGATGGAGTTCAGAGGTAAGAATGCACTGTTCTTAGCTCTTTTGGCAACAATCATGATTCCTTTTGCGGTTGTTATGATTCCTCAGTATGTTCTTTTTACAAAGCTGAGATGGACTAACTCTCTGGCTCCCCTTATCATTCCGGGATGCTTTGGTAATGTCAGCATGATCTTTTTCCTTAGACAGAACCTTTACAGCATTCCTTCGGACCTTATGGATGCAGCCAAGATTGACGGATGTAACTACTTCAGGATCTATTATAAGATTTTCCTTCCTCTTATGAAGGGGGCTCTTGGAACTCAGCTGATGCTGTGGTTTATGGGAATCTGGAACGACTATCTTGCTCCCACAATCTTCCTTAGAAGTGAGAAGCTGTGGACACTTCAGGTAGTAATCAGATCCTTCAACCACTATTATGCGATTCAGAGTGATTATGCTCTTATCATGGCAGCGTCGGTAATAGCAATGTTACCTACTTTGGTATTGTTCTTCCTGTTCCAGCGAGTTATTATTGAATCAATCGCTATAAGTGGAATCAAGTAATGGAGGATATGCAATGCTACATATCAAATCTCTTGATGAAGGTCTAGAGCTCTTTAAAGCCCTTGGCTCGGACGTAAGAGTTGAGATAATCAAGATACTTCTTAATGAAAATGCCATGAATATGAATGAGCTGGCAAGTCGTCTGAACATAACCAACGGAGCCCTCACCAGTCATATTAAGAAGCTGGAGGAGTGCGGAGTTGTCACAGTTTCTTCCGAGGCTTCAGGTCATGGTAACCAGAAGGTGTGCTCCGTGCATCTTGATAAGATCCTCATTGATCTTCAGGATAAGCCTGCCAATGAGAATGTTTATACCACTGATATCAAAGTTGGACTTTTTGCAGACTACAATGTTTATCCTACCTGTGGACTTGCTACCAGCACCAGACTCATCGGTGAAGTGGATGACACAAGATACTTTGCTCATCCTGACAGGTATGAAGCTGACATTCTCTGGTTCACCAAAGGCTATGTAGAATATGCCATTCCAAATTTTGTACCTGCCAATCAGAAGATTGATGAGATATGTATCTCCTTAGAGCTCAGCTCAGAAGCTCCCGGCGTGAATAATGTCTGGCCTTCGGATATCTACTTCTATCTGAATGATACACTTCTTGGAACCTGGACAAGTCCCGGAGACTTCGGTGATGTAAAGGGTATCTTCACCCCGGACTGGTGGTTCCCCAACTGGAATCAGTACGGTCTTTTGAAGATGCTGGTGGTCAATCACAAGGGTACATTCATAGACGGGCTTCAGATCTCAGATGTAACCATAGACCAGTTCGGCTTTACATCAAAGAGTGCTTTGAAGTTCAAGCTGGAAGTTCCGGAGAACGCTGAGCACGTGGGCGGACTTACAATATTCGGACGGGGCTTTGGCAATTACAATCAGGACATCAATGTTAAGATGGGGTACAGCCCGATAGAAAGCTGATGTTATGGAGCTGCAAGTTAAAAGCTTGCAGTTCCTTTTTTTGCGCGTAAATGATAAACTGTAATTTGGATAACTACGTAAATAAGGCACAAAATAAGGAATTACAATGAACACTAAAGCACTGCGCGTACTTGAGTACGACAAGATAATAGAAAAACTATCCGAACATGCAACCTCGGACCCGGGCAGGAAGCTTTGCAAAGAGCTTAAACCCTCTTCAGATATAAAGGAGATCCGTAAGAACCAGGAAAAGACCTCTGACGCAATAGCAAGGATCTTCAAAAAGGGCTCCACAAGTTTTGGAGATAACAGGGACTTTTCCGGAACCCTTAAGGCCCTGAAGATCGGAAGCTCCCTGGATATGGCGGGACTCCTTCGACTTGCAAGCTTTCTTGACAACGTAAACAGGGTAAAGAGCTATGGAAGACCCGGAAGAGACGATGAAGCAAGGGACTCCCTCTCTGAGTCCTTTGAGATGCTGGAGCCCTTGACATTTGTGTCAGCAGAGATAAGAAGATGCATCGTCTCGGAGGATGAGATGAGCTCTGACGCAAGCCCGGCCCTTAGACATATCAGACGAGGCATAATGCTTGCCAATGACCGAATTCATGAACAGCTTAACAGGATGATAAACGGTTCACTTCGCACCTACCTTCAGGACAGCGTAGTAACCATGCGTGGAGACAGATACTGTATCCCGGTTAAGGCTGAGTACAAGTCCCAGATAAATGGTCTTGTCCACGATCAGTCATCCTCAGGATCAACTCTTTTTATTGAGCCTGCAGCTATAGTGGAGCTGAACAACAAGCTGCGGGAGATGGTCCTTGCCGAGAGCGCCGAGATCGAGAAGATCCTGGCAGAGCTTAGCCTTTCGGTAGCTGAGCATGTGGACACCATAAGATATAACAGCGAGATCATGACAGATCTTGATTTCGTTTTTGCCAAGGCCTCCTATGCTTTGGAGATAAATGCCATCTCACCGGTATTTAACGACCATCATGCCTTTGACCTTAAGAAGGCAAGACATCCCCTTATCCCCAAGGATAAGGTGGTGCCAATCGATGTCTATGCCGGCCGGGATTTTGACATGCTGATAATCACAGGTCCAAATACCGGTGGTAAGACAGTTACACTTAAGACAGTAGGTCTTTTAACCCTGATGGGGCAGGCGGGCCTTGCGATACCTGCAGGTGATAGGTCAGAGCTGTCGGTGTTTGAAGAGGTCTATGCGGATATCGGAGATGAGCAGAGCATTGAACAGTCTCTTTCAACCTTCTCATCCCACATGACCAACACTGTTTCCATACTGGAGAAGGCTGATGAGAACTCCCTTTGTCTTTTTGATGAGCTGGGAGCAGGTACTGACCCCACTGAGGGAGCAGCTCTTGCTATCTCTATTCTCAACGAGCTCCACAACAGGAAGATAAGGACACTGGCCACAACCCATTACAGCGAGATCAAGGTATATGCCCTTAACACAAAGGGTGTGCAAAACGCCAGCTGCGAATTTGACGTGGAGTCCCTAAAGCCCACTTACAGGCTCCTTATCGGACTTCCCGGAAAGAGTAATGCCTTCGCAATCTCTTCAAAGCTCGGGCTCCCGGATCGCATCATTGAGGCAGCAAAGGAGCAGATTGGTACCGACGACCAGCGCTTTGAGGACCTTTTGGCAGACCTTGAAAAGAGCCGTAAGATAATTGAAAATGAGCGTCTGGAGATAGAGCAGTACAAGAAGGAAGCGGAGGAGCTGAGGAAACAGCTTGAGCAGAAGACTGACAAGCTGGACAGACAGCGTGATGACATCCTTCGTGAAGCCAATGAGCAGGCCAGGGAGATCCTTCAGGAAGCTAAGGATGTAGCGGATGAGACCATCAGAGTTTTCAGAAAGGCCGGACCAAACGCCTCCATGCAGGATCTTGAGAGAACCAGGACAAGTCTTGGACAAAAGATATCTGATAAGAATAAAGCCATTGTCAAAAAAGAAAAGCCAAAGGAAGACCATCCAATCCTGAAAGAGTCCCAGCTTAAGCTTGGAGAATCCGTAAGGATCGTATCCATGGGCCTTAAGGGAACCATTTCTTCAAAGCCTGACAAGGATGGAAACCTCTTTGTACAGTGCGGGATCATGAAGACAAAGGCCAACATAAGAGACCTGGTTCTTGTTGGGGATGAAGATTCAAAGGCTGCCATGAAGAAGTTCTATGGCCGCAACACCTCCGGTGGAAAGATGGATCTTTCCAAGGCAAGCAATATCAGGACTGAAATCAATCTCATCGGAAAGAATAGTGATGATGCCATAGCTGCACTTGATAAATACCTTGACGATGCATATATGTCACACCTTAACAATGTCAGGGTTGTACATGGCAAGGGCTCAGGAATACTAAGACAGGCAGTACATAACTACCTTAAGGGCGTACCCTATGTTAAGTCCTTCAAACTGGGAGAGTTTGGAGAGGGCGACGCCGGGGTAACAATAGTGAATTTTATGAAATAAGTGAGGGGGATAAATGGTTAGCAAACAGAAGATTTTGATCGTAGATGATGACAACAATATCGCGGAGCTCATATCTCTTTACCTGGTAAAAGAGTGCTTTGAGACCAAGATTTGTAACGATGGTGAGACAGCCATCAACACCTTTGATACTTTTCAGCCAAATCTGGTGCTTCTTGACCTGATGCTGCCGGGTATCGACGGCTACCAGGTGTGCAGGGAGATCCGCACAAGATCACAGGTGCCTATCATCATGCTCTCTGCAAAGGGAGAGGTATTTGATAAGGTCCTGGGCCTTGAGATGGGTGCCGATGACTATATGGAAAAGCCCTTTGATTCAAAAGAGTTGGTGGCAAGGGTGAAGGCAGTCCTTAGGCGCTTTAAGCCACAGGTTGCGGAGGTTCAGGATTCTGATGACAAGGTTGTAAGATATCCTGACCTTGAGATCAACATGACCAATTACTCTGTAACATACATGGGAGAGAGGGTGGATATGCCACCAAAGGAACTGGAGCTTTTGTACTTCCTGGCAGCTTCGCCCAACCATGTATTTACCAGAGAGCAGCTCCTTGACCAGATCTGGGGCTATGAATAT
>DFGW01000023.1 GCA_002372465.1 Butyrivibrio sp. UBA3740 | reverse complement strand
CTTCTGAGTTCTTCAGACCCTTTGCTGTTACTGTAAGTTCAGGATCTGCTTCTCCATACTCCTTTTCCTTGTTGTCTGCTGTTACTATGATGTGAGCCTTGGAAATAATGAACTTACCGGGCACATAGGTTACATCATAGTTGGTGATTGATGCTGCTCCGCTTGCAGTGATTGCATACTCGCCTGCATCCTCGCCTGCTACTCTGCTTACTGTTACTCCAAGTTCTTCTGCAAGAGATTCCTTTGTATCCCCGTTCTTAAGTCCTTCTACCTTCCAGGTCAGTTCAGGCTCTGCTGCTCCATATGCCTTGCCATTATCATCTGCTGTTACTGTAAGAGTAGCCTTGTTGATGGTAAAGGTTCCGGGTTCATATGTTACATCATAGTTGGTGAGTGCTGGTGCTCCACTTGCTGTGATCACATACTCGCCTACGTTCTCGCCAACTACTCTGCTTACTGTTACTCCGATGGCAGATGCAAGGCTTTCCTTTGTATCATCTCCCTGAAGACCTGATACACTCCAGGTAAGCTCAGGATCTGCTGTTCCATAATCCTTGCTGTTGTTATCTGCTGTTACTGTAAGAGTTAACTTGCTGATTACAAGTGAACCATCATCAATATTAAATCTTACTAATGAATTGCCACTTGCATCCTTATAGTTGCTGCCGGTGTAGGTGAAGTCTGTATCAACAAGTCCTTCAGCATAGGTTCCGACATTGGTCTGTGTAACGCCCTGACCACCATAGGTAACATTGTTCTTAGTGATATCAGAAACTGTGTTGCCTTCTGCATCTACGACAGATGTGATGGTCCAGCCATTATTTGTTATAGGTGATCCTGTGTATACTGCGTCAGTTACATCATCACCCTTGATATTTACATAAACTTCTACAGGCTCATACTGAGCGTAAAGGATATTTGCCTTGGTGTTATTTGCTGAAGCATCCTTATTGTCAGCTCCGATGAACACCTTAGTTGCATCGCCACTAAGCGGTATTGTGTCACCCTTACCATCGATCTCAGTATTCCATGAAACCTGCTTATAGCCTGTCTTCTTGTATGTCTTTCCAAGAGCTTCTACTTTCTCGTTTACATACAAAGGATTTGGAACAGTTACTTTAATCTGATTCTGGCCGGCATCACCACGTCCCGGATCATAAGTAATTGTTGTTTCTTCTGTGTCTGTTCCGGGATTTCCGGTCTTCTGGTAAACAGCATCGATAACAACGTAGCGTGTGCCGGCTACTTCTTCACCTGCATTTATAGTGTCAACGCCAATGATAAAGTTTCCATTTGGATAGTAAAGTGTAGAGTCATCTCCTCTTACTTTCCAGCCAATGAATGTCCATCCATTATCTGTGTCAACTACTGACGGAGGAGCTGCTACTACTGTTCTTGAATCTGTTGCATAGTTATAGCCATCTGAGAACTCTGTCTTAGTCTTAGCTGTATCAAACCAGCCATGTTCACCGGATAAATATTTTACCTTAACTGTTCCGGAATAACGCCACTTAGCAATAATTTCAACGTCTTCCTTGGCAATACCGTATCCAAAGGCTTCACCGGTATCTTTTCTGAACCAGCCGATAAACTCATAACCTGTTGTGCTCTCGATACCCTGCATCAGGTTCTCGCGGTTTATTTCTTTACCATTTTCCACACTGAAGATTCTGCTTCTGCTTCCTTCAGAAACAGGTTTTGTGTTTGCTAACTGATTAATGAATTTTCCACCATATTTCTCTTCGTTAGGATCGAGTGTAATAGTGTACTCTGCAGGCTTCCAGCAACCAAAAATAACTTTGTTTGCTATAGGCATTGTCGCGTTTTCGAAATCAAATGGTGTTGTGCCATTCTTGTCCTCGAACCATCCAACAAAACTATATCCGTCATAACTGATATTATCTTTTGTATCTGCGCAATCAGCCAGGGAAGTCCCGTGAAGCGCTGTCTTTGAGGTCACGTCGTGAGTAAGCAATGTCTCCGGGTGAACCCCCATAAATGTTAATGTGGATGATTTTCTTGCATATCGAACGTAAATATCTTTTCCATATCCACAATCAACATTAGTGCCTACAGTCGCAGTTTTCCAATTGGAGGAATCAGTTGGTATTTCACCAGACGATACAACGCAATAACTGTCGAGAGTAAAGCCATTCGGGTATTTGTTTGTAAAGCCAAATCCACCGCCATTAGATGCCCTGCTGTCTTTTACTGTAGACTGATTGGAAGGATTTGAATAATCATATTGTCCATCGGCTCCCTGCTGTACATGAATTACTTTACCATTTGTATTTGAAGCTTCATTTCCATAATAAGTATATGAAGCAGAGAATGTATCCAGAAAAGTCATTCTTGTATTTGAGCCATAGTAAGAGTATTCATTTTCCCACCACCAATAATTCGTACCGTTATAGTATTCTGGCCAAAGATCTCCTATTGACTGACCATATAATCCTGTAAGTGTAACTACCGGATGCCATCCACTGGCTTGATGATCCTGCTGAATGTATACAGATCCAGTATATTCATTTCCATTGAGGTATGGTTTCTTAACAGTTTCTGTGATGTATTTTACTTCTTTAAAATTATAATTGATGAATCCGACATCGCCATATACCGCATAACCATTATTATATCTTAAGATTGCATCAGTCTCAGATATATCATCATACCAATGCCTTCCGGAGTATAATTTACCGGTGTACGTATTATTATTGTCCTTGCGGCGCCATACATTTACAGTGCTTGCCTGTACATCAAGTCTTACATACTCCCCATTTGCATATCCATAGTACACAGTTCCGGAATTGTAATTAGGATTGTTCACCTTAGTGTAATGCTCGGTATATGATCCGTTCAGGTCAAAGTTGAGGGTAATAACCTCTCTGTCATACTTAACATTAACAATAGTTGTTCCATCAGGATCAGCCATCTTATCATCTGTAGACACTTCAAAAGTTCTATACTCAAATCCGGTATCATTAAGGCTCTGGATATTCCTTGGATTAGAAGTAACTCTTGCAAGAGCTGCATTTATGACATCCTCAGTAAGCTCAACACCTGTTGAACCACTTACTACAAAACTGGACTTATAGTCATAGCTCTTTTCCGCATCAGGAGTAGTAACTGTATCAGTAATCTTCTGCTCCCAGAAAATGATTGTATAGTTGGCTGTGGCATTGCCTGACCATACAGCGTAAAGAGTGATCTCGCCATTTGAACCGACTGCATCCTGAATTTTCTGATCTTTCTCAGATTGTGACAGAACATCTCCATCAGGAGTCTTAGACCATCCCAGGAATTCATAACCGCTTCTTTCAGGATTAGCCTTAACTTTAGCTAAAACGTCACCAAGTTTCTGATCCTTTACCAGATACTGAGGGCCTGTAAAGGATGCGCCTCTGCCGTTTCCTTCAAAACGTACCCAGTAGGCATCAATTATGACAGGATACAGCTCGTCGTGAAGGCGTGCGTTAACGATGCCTTCTCCGTCGTCATTAACAACTGTAGTTCCACCATCAGTTGTAGCCCATCCCTTGAGAGCCTGTCCGGCTTCCTTAGGAGTAACTGTAACCTTGCTTGTATCGAAAGTAGGCTCAGCATTGCCTTCCACATCGATCTGCTGAACGCAGTGGATCTCGCCGTCTACGCCATAGAATGTTACATAATATGTACTCTTGATATTGGGATAGATCTTTACAGTTGAATTTGCCTCAACAAAATCAACTGCAAAAGCATCAACCAGCTCTCCTTCTACTGTCATAGGGGAGAATGTGATCTTATTTTCATCCGTAAAATCGCCGTCTTTATACCATCCACGGAATTCCTGGTTTTCTCCAAGATTAGGGAGTCCGGGACTTACAACATAGTCGCCCTTCTTAACTTTCTGGCTGGCAAGAACTGTTGTCTGGTCAGCGTCATAGAAAATATACTCAGCTACAGCCTTATATGCTTCCTCGTCATCATCAGAATCGTCGCCATTTTCTGCGATGATGAAGATAGAGAACTTGTTAGAATCAAATTCAGCACCATCTGCTGTTACAACCGCGTCTTCGACAACCTCAGTGCCACCATCATGATCATGGATCAGAGAGAAGTCATCACCTTCAAGTGACTGCTCAAGTTCAATTGAAACATGAACATACTTGGAATCAGCAGGCTGAATCTCATCATCGTTATAGATGAAAGAGATATCAACACCCTTTGCCTCTTTTACAGACTCACCAAGAGTATCCTTGGCAGTCTCAAGAGCATCAGAATCAGGGATGGCGTGAATATCAACTGTTGTGCCGGCAGGGAAAATACCCACCTCAGCTTCAACGTTAACGATCATTCCACCTGTATGTACATCCTCTGCCTTAAGGGAAGGCATACGGTCTGCGATGTCCTCAGCAGCTACAAAGTTCGCTGTAAAAGTGGCATCTTCAGAAACATCAGCAGGAACAAAGGTAGGATCCCCACAAACAGGTTCTCCGTTTGCATCTACCCATCCTGTGAATGTATATTCATCATTAATAGCAGAAGCTGTAGCACCTTCAAAGGCAGCCTCATCGTCGTTAAGGTCTACAGTCTCTTTTGATCTGCTTACCTTACCACCCTTGGCAGCCTTGTAACGTACAGTTACAAGCTTCTGTTCCTTAACTTCTTTTTCTTCCTCTGCAGGCTCTTCTGCAGCAGGCTCTTCCTGAACAGGGATAGGATTTCCATTCTCGTCGAGGATGAGATTTCCTTCCTCATCCACAAGATACTTAACTGTATCTTCCTCTGCAGGAGTCTCACCCTCTACAGGCTCAGTCGGCTCAGAAGGCTCAGCAGGCTCAGCAGGCTCAGAAGGCTCAACCGGCTCCACTTCCGGTTCAGTCTCCTCATTCTGTGTTTCTTCAACAGTAGCTTCAACGACTTCTTCGGATTCACCCTCTTCCGAAGATTCTACCGTTTCAGGAATCTCCTCGGCCTCTGAAAGGTCGCTTAAATGTGTCTCATCCTGGGAGTTGTCCACTTCAACTTCCTGGGACTCTTCTTCTGTAGCATAAACCTTTACGCTGGCAAAATCGCTACCGAATGTGGTAACAACCAGCGCTAAACACAGAAGAAATGCTAAAAATCTGTTCCACTTCTTAAACATGTTTGAACCTCCCTCTTAAGATCATTGTTTGCTACTGCAACTGCTTCGTTCATCAACTTTAATAACTCAAGAGCACTCCTGAAACGCTCGGTCCGGTTCTCTTCCGCCCAGATAACCTTGCCCTGCCACGTTCCATGCTGGCAGTACTCAATCTTCACAATGAAAGTGCTTTTATGTCTATCCATCGCACGAGGCATATTGCTTGCCATTTCACTCTTTTTCATAAGATAGTATCCTTTCACTATGTCATTTTATAAAAACACCCATCATGGCAATAATCATAATTTGAAATTTTTTTGTCTTTTTTGTGAAAAAAGTGTGAAACTTTATATTATTTTACACGTAAATATTTGAAATAAAAATTGCTTTTCATAATTTTATCTAAAATTAATAAACAGAATTCCAATGAAGTATAAAGAAAGAGCCGGCCCCATTTTTTCGGAACCGGCTCTTTTCACCCTTTGTGCTTAACTATTTAATTCTTAATCCCTGACTGCTCCGGCAATTACTGCTCTTCTTCCTCCTTTTTTCTGCCTGTTGCAAGGAGTGAAACGGATACTACTCCTGCTATCAGAATTGCCAGCATCCTTGCCAGGTTATTGGTGGAATCTTCTGTTCTTCCACGTCTTGCTCCAAGAACCGCTGCCTGCTCCCTTGTTGCTCCGAGAACCTGTTCATTTCCTCTGGTTGCTCCAAGAACCACTCCTGAAGGAGCCGGTGTCTCTGTAGGAGTCGTCGGTGTTCCAGGGTCTCCGGTAGGATTGTCATCAGGAGGATTCGGGTTAGTTCTTGCTCTGATGCGGAATGTTCCCTCATTGATAATCAGTTTGTAGTTATCAAGAACATTGTACTCAAGGTCCGCTTCAACCAGGTAGCCTTCCTCAGCCTCAGTTCTTACTACGTGGATAGGATAAGATCTTACCGTCTCGCCCTCGTCACGAACTGCCTTGAACATTCCCTCGACACTGTCAGAACCAACAAGTCCATCGATAAACAATTTAAGCTCGGGATCATTTGTGTTTACAAATTTCCAATTATCAATTGCTGTTATAGTAAGCACGGCCTTTTCGATGTTAAGAACGCCAAGTTTGGTTTTAATCTCAAAGCACTCTGTTACATCTTTTTCTCCAAGCATGATCCTGATATCTGAAATAGGATTTACCAGCTCAAAGTCATAAGTTCCGTAGTCTGCTCCGGAAGCCTGTATCTTAACATTTGTAGCAACGTACTTCTGGCCATGATATGTAAATTCAACTTCGCCCTCTGCTGCAGCATCTGCTGTAATTACAAAGAAATCATTCCAAATCTGCCTGATTCCATTGATAGCCGACTCAACAGCATTCTCTGTTCCTTCTGTCTGTTCAGGATCAACTCCCGGAAGAAGTACATAGGTCTGATACATGCCGTTATATACAGAGTTTACATCCTTTGAAGTCATTGTCAGAGGAATCTTATCTCCGGCAACGATCTCAAGCTCGCCATCGTGAACATCAAAGGTTACGGTAAAGGCTGTCTTATCGCCGGTGTAGGAGAAATCCTTTTCTGTCAGTCCCATAGGATAGGTATCAGGCGCAACGCCCTCTGCCTTTGCAGCCTTGGCACACTTGATATCCTTTACATCAAATCCTTCCGGAGCTGTGCCAAGAACTGTTCCTGCTGCGGTATTTCTTGCAATCTCGTCATAAGGCTGCTCATCGAAGGAAATAATGTATCCCTCAACACTCTTAAGCTCGCCGTCAAAGGTTTCCTGTGCCTTCTTACCAATGATGTGAACTGTAACTTCAACAGAACCTGTGCTTACCCACTGAGCATAAAGAACGTTGGCCTTTGAATTGGCCTTTGGTTTTTCTTTGTCGTCCTTATTGTCAGCTGCGATGTACTTCTTACCAAGATCAACTTTAAGTCCTGATCCGTCAGGCATTGTGTTCCAGCTCTCAATTTGGTATTTCTCTACAATAAAGATCTGTCCTTTAGCCACAACACCCTCATTTACAGGGATTCTTCCAATGCTGTAGCGAGTTCCCTCATCAGCATTAAGTGTGATTCCCTCTGCAAAAGAGATATCGGAGAGCTGTTTTTCTATCGAAGAAACGTTAGGATCATACTTGATCTCAACGTCTTCGGGTTCTGTTCCGGGCTCGCCCTTCTTCTTGTATACAGCCTTTACAGTGATATAATCCTTTTCTCCGTCAGCATCTTCGATGAGAGACTCAACGATGGCAGCCTTGTCGTTAGGATTGTACTGTTTCCCGTTATACTCCCAGGCAAAGAATACATATTCCTCATCTACGTTTGTAGGAGGTGCTGCGAATACAAATGCGGAATTACTTGCATATGCTTTGCCATCTGAGTGGTATCTTCCCTCTGTATATGAACCGATGCCTTTTCCCTCAGGATCAGCATCAAATCTTACATATACAGGTGCTACTCTTCTCCAGCCTGCTGTAAGGGTAATGTCACTGTTGATCTTACCATAGCAGAACTGTGATCCGTCTTCATTGGACCATCCGGTAAAGATGTAGCCTTCCTTTGTGTATACTCCTGCGATCATAGGCTCTGTTACGCCGGATGTAGGAAGCACTTCCAAATACGGGTTGTTATCATCATCAAACTTAAATCTTGTTGCCGCATCATCAGAAAGAGTTCCGCCGTTTCCAAGGAGTGTTACCTTATAGGTAGCAGGCTCCCATACGCCGTAGACAATCTTGTCAGCTGCAGGCATTGTGGTACTGAATATGAACTCCTGAGTTCCTTCCTTATCTTCATACCAGCCCTTGAAAATATAACCATCATGGGTCTTGGTGTTCTCAGTTGAAGCATATCCGCTAAGAGGTGCCTCATACTTAACTGTGTAGCTGGTAACATCCGATGTAGTGTTATCACCTGGTGTTACATCTACAAACTGAAGTGTATAGCTCTTACGTTTGTACTTGATTGAAAGATTGTTGTAGTTCAGATTTGTGCTGGCAGGTGAGTAAGTATCTTTTTCATCAACATAAGAGTATGTGATATGTCCACCGTTGTATCCGCACTGGTAACTGTCAACAACAAATCCCTCATACTTGTTGGAGAAGTAGAATGTTGCATATCCGCTAACATAGGACTTGTTGGCCTCCTTATAAGTTCCCTCTTCAAGACCTTCTTTGTAATGGGTTACAGAGTAGTTACCATAAGCAACATTCTTTCCATAATAATCATATGAGTTGATGAAGGTATCTATGAATGTTGTATGTATTCCGGAGGCTGTTCCGTCACTACTATGCTTATCATACCAGTCAGCATTTACCGGCCATGAGTATCCGGCATCGGAAAGGGTCTGTCCATAAAGAGCAGTGTAGGTATCGTATACGTTCCAGTTAGTATCACCGGCCTTAGCCTTTCTGAATCGGATACCCTGATACTCCTCAGAGGTGCCCTTCTTAAACCACGTAACTGTCTCTGTCTGAACGATTGTGATAGGCACATAGTCGCCATCTACCAGTCCGTAATAATTTCGGCTGGAATAAGGTGGATCAGCCTTATCATATACATAGTGTGCATAGAACCCATAGCCTTCGACATGTCTTGTATAAACATCCCCGGAATATGAATAGGTACGACTATTCCGGCCTCTGCCTACTGTGTAGGACATCTCAAACGAATAATCAGAATGCTTCTCAAGTTCAAAGAAGTTCTCCTGACCATCTGTGCCGTAGTAGGTCTCGTTGTTACTGATCTCATCTGTAGCGATGTAGCCCTGGGCTGCTCCGTAGGTGTAGAAGGTAAGAGTGATAACTTCACGCTCATAATATACATTGACTACAGTGTTTCCTCTTGCCTCGATCTTCGTGGTAGCATTTCCTGTGCTGGTGTTGATAAAGCTTGTGTGGTCTTCAAATGTGAAGCCCTTGTCACCTACAGTACCCTTGTAGTCCTTACCCACCGCACTGCTTATGAGTTCATCTGTTATATCAGTTCCAACAGCAACGCCATCTTTTTTGTAGCTCTTGTAGTAGTCGTAGGTGTTGTTGGAAATATCCTGATCATACTTATCTGTAACCTTCTGTTTCCAGAGAATTACTGTAAAGAAGGTTTCTCCCTCAGCCTGCCATACGGCGTAAAGGTCGAGAGTCTTGGTTTCAGCGTCTGCTACTTTCTGGATTTCTTTTGCCAGGACCTCTCCTGACATAGCCTGTGTAGCATCGGCTGAAAGGGCCCATCCTACAAATGCATAGCCTTCACGGGTAGGATTGGCTGCGCTGATCTCCGAAAGAGTCTGGCCTGCCTTAAGATAAGTAGGTGCCGTGTAGGAAGCTCCTACTCCGTTTCCGTTAAAGTGTATCCAGTAGGCAGAGATTATCTTTGCATAGACGTCCCATCTGTCTTCTTCGGTAACATCGATCCAGTTTTCTTTTCCATTTGCGCTTACAAGCTCTCTTGAGGACTTGTCTGATGCGTTGGACTTTGACCAGCCTGCGAAAGCTTCGCCATTATCAGCTTTAAGGCTGTGCTGGCTTAAAAGATCTATGTACTTGCTGTCAGGATTGTCGCTTACTACCTTATATTCCTCAACGTACGCGATCTCATCTTCAAGACCGTGATACTGAACGTAGTAGGTCTCCTCGATGACAGGAATGATATTGACAACTGCAGGTGTTGACTCGGTAATGTCTGAAACTGTGCCAAAAGAAATATCGGAGCCATCTTCTTTTTCCCACTTAATGAAGCGCTGCTTTTCAGAATTATTGATGGATGTGGGATAACCGGGATCAAAGAGCTCGTCGTCGTTCTTAACCTTCTGGGAAATCAGCTCAGATGTCATCTCAGGGTCGTTCCAGAACTTGTATTCTACAACCTTTCTAATGTCCTGACCCGGCTGATCTGTATCAGCAATAATGAAGATTGAGAACTGGTTCGCATCAAAGCTTGCGCCTGTAGCACTTACATCAGCATCTTCTATTACATCAAGGCCGCCGTCGTGGTCATGTATAAGTGCGAAATCATCGCCGTCCAAAGCCTGATCCAGTGAAATTGATACATGAACGTACTTAGAATCTGCAGGCTGGATCTCTTCGCCGTTATAAACGAATGTGATATCAACACCCTTTGCAGAGTTAACCTTCTCGCCAAGAGCGTCCTGTGCAGTTGCAAGGGCGTCATCATCAGAGATAGGACTGATGTTAATGCTTGTGCCCTCAGGGAAAAGACCTTCCTCTGCGCTTACACTAACCGTCATTCCTCCTGCTGACTGAGTCTTGCTAAGCTCAGGCATAAGCTCTTTTATATTCTCGACTGCTGTAAAGTGTGCAGTAAAAGTAGCATCCTCGGTAATGTCTGAAGGAACAAAAGTTGCGTCTTCAGAAACCTGGTTGCCCTCTGCATCAGTCCAGTTTACAAATTCATAACCGTCGTTCCAAGGTGCTGCTGTAGAGCCCTTGAAAGCTGCCTCCTCGTCCTCGGGGTCGATGGTCTCACTCTTGGGTGAAACTGATCCTCCCTTGGTTGACTCATAGGTTACGGTTACTGTAGTCTTCTCAGTTTCTTCTTTTTCCTTAGCTGCTTTTTCAGCTGCCTCTTTCTCTAAAGCTTCAGGATCTACTGCCTCAGGGTCTACTTTTTCGGGATCTATTGCCTCAGGATCTTCTTCGGTAACTTCAGGCTCCTCGCCTTCAGTTCCCTCACCCTCGAGGTTTTCTCCCTGGCCCTCTCCTTCGCCCTCAGAAGCGATCTCCTCGCCCTGGGGCTCCTCTGCGGGAGCAACTTCTTCCTCGGAAGAGCCTTCACTTTCTTCAACGTACTCGTCATCACCGCCCTCATCAGACGGTTCTTCAGACTGTACTTCCTGTGCAGGTTCTGCCTCTGCGCTGGTAGTTACAGCAGGTGTCTCGTCACTGCCCTCATCAGCAAAAGTCTTTACGCTTGCCCAGTCACTTCCAAAGGTGGTTAAGACAAGTGCAAATGCCAATAGAAACGCTAATAATCTGTTACACTTCTTAGACATATGGCGACCTCCTTATTAAGATCAACGACAAATAGCTGATTATAATTTTATAAAAGGGCATATCATACAAGCTATCATATTGTGAAATTTTTTTGTTCAAATTGTGTTCAATTTGTGAACCAAAGTTTCAATCCCGCATGATCTCTGGACCTGTTCAGCTTCATATATTTCTAAAATTTCTATAAAAAAATCAGCGGAAGACATTTCAAAGTGTCTCCCACTGACTCAAGATTCTTAATAATTCAGTTACTGACCCAAATATTTCTCCGGTTCATTAAGGAATACATCCGTGATCCCCAATGATTTATATTTGTCGAAGTTCATAACAGTTCCTGTGGGCTTTTCCGGATAAAGATGTCCCATGAACCATGCTCTTACCGTGCGGTCGTCGTATCTGTAGCTGTCGATGTCCATATAGTTTCCATAGGGGTGAAGAGCAAACTTAAACTCTGAGCCTTTGCCCTCTGCAAAAGAGCTATCGGCTGAATTTGCGCCGTTTCCCTTGTTGAAGCTCTGTTCAAGGCCTTGGGCTTTATAGAGGCAGTCGGAAACCTTATCATCCAGCATACCAAGCTCAGCCTTGGGATCTATCTTATGAAGACGCATCAGTGATTCTGCGTAAAACGTGGAATAAACGATGGAATCCTGAACTCCAAACTCATGAACCATGTCCACGATTTTCTGCTCTAAGCCCTTATAGTCATAAACGCTGTTCTTAAGCTCTATGTTGAGGCGCATGCCAAGGTCATCAGTCTTTACCCGGGACCTTAATCCATCACTAAAGTCCACATTGATCCTTGGATCAAGAGCCTGTTCCGGCTTCCATTTCTTAAGCTTTGGAGAAAGCAGCTCAAAAACCTCACGCATGGTGGGAATCTGCTCTGCCAGGTCCTTGCCGGTATGTATATGGAATGTCTTAAGCTCATTTAACGTGAAGTCACGGACAAAGCCAAATCCATCTGTGGTCCTGTCTACGCGCTCATCATGGATAACCACCAGCTCTCCGTCCTTCGTAATCTGTACATCCAGCTCGATTCCTGCTATGCCCGGAACCTCCATAGCTTTCTTAAATGATGTAAGTGTGTTCTCAGGATACATCTGACTGCATCCTCTGTGCGCCCAAATTCGCATTTATTGCCCCCTTTATGCCAGGAACAGCTGTGCTTTTCGTTCCTGATCTTCCTGTTGTTTATTCTGAAGCTGTGCCTGATAGATGTCAAGGGCCTGCCTGGTCTTGAGCTCCTGAAGCGCCTCCATGGACCTCTCTTCGTTCTGGTCCATCTGGAAGCCGTTCAGTTCAAGAGATGCCTTGGAGTTATAGCTCGCTGCGTAGTCCATGGCGTTGGTCTGGCTTCCAACTGTTGTCCTGTTATTTTGTACAGTTTCCAGAGCCTTGTCCAGAGCGCTCATATCAAAGTTGTCCCCGGTCACATCAAAATCCTCGATACCAAGGGCTGCAACAGTACTGTCGTATGTGGAGACTGTCTTTGTGCTACCGGATCCGTCTGCTGCTATCTTCAGATCAGCATTGGAGCCGTCCAGAAGTTTCTTTTCATTAAAAGAGGTATTACCTGCAATATCATTAATACCCTGCTTGTACTGGTCGATCTGGTTCTGGATATAGCCCTTGTCCTCGTCGGAAAGCGTACCATTGATGGACTTGATGGCCAGCTCCTTTATTGATTTCAGATAATCGGCAATGCCCTCCATGGCACTATCTTCAATATTCAGGGCTGACTTTGCATCCTGCAGATTCTCTTTTCCCTGATCAAGGCCCTTTACCTGAGCCTCTGTCTTCTCTTTGATGGCAAGCCCTGCTGCGTCCTGGGCTGCACTCTTGATGTCTCCGCCACCGGAAATCACGGAATAGGGCGAATATGAACTTGCATAGTTTCCGCCTATAGCTCCTACACTCATGCTTTGACCTCCTTATCAGCTGCGCGAAATACGCGCTTGACATGCACAAACGTGCACGCATACTCCTGCTATTAAAGCCATCGTAGTCCCTGCGTTAACATTTCACAAGCCCTAAAAGGGCTTATTTTCAGGCAAAATGAAACCTTATTGCGCAGTGGCAATAAGGTTTACGTAGTTATATTTCAGTAGGGCAGCCAATGATGCAATCCTTCCTTAGATCTCTACCATGACTTTCACATAGTCCTGGGACTTGCGATGCATGATGTCAAGGCCCTTGGGAAGGTCTTCCAGTGTGAAGCGGTGGGTGATCAGGTCGCTGGGAAGGAAGGCGGGGTTGCCTGCTGCCTTAAGTGCTGTCCAGGTTGTCAGGCGCTCCAGGGCATAGGACCAGTCGTCCGGGAAGCCTGAATTCCAGGTGCCTTGAAGGGTCATCTGATTCCTGAGGATCTTCCAGTAAACCTCACGGGGAAGCTCCATATCTGAGGCAGGATTTCCCACCAGCATGATGTGACCCAGTGGACCTGTGCACTTTACAGCCTGCTCATAGCTCTCCGAGCGGCCAATGCACTCAAGATAGTAATCTGCACCTGCTCCGCCGGTCCTGTCCATGATTGCTGCAACCGGGTCGCAGTAGCGGACATCGATAAACTGGGCATCATCGTAGCCCATCTCAAGGAGTTTCTTTTTCTGGATATCCTTGTTCCCAACGAATAGGACATCGTCATAGCCTGCGTCCTTAAGGAAAAGAGCTGTCAAAAGACCTATTGTTCCCAGGCCACACACCACAATGGAGCTTCCCTTAACCTCAGTTGACTTACCAAGAAGTCCGACAAGGCGAAGGGCATGAGCTGCCACGCACATGGGCTCCAGCATTGCTGCGTCCTCGGCGCCTATATCCTCCGGAATCGGAAGAAGGTTCCATAGGGGCGCTACCACATACTCTGCAAAACCGCCGTCGCTCCTGGATCCCAGATAGTCGTAGTTTATGCACATCTCATAGTGTCCTGCACGGCACTGGGTACATTCCTTGCAGGGAATTAAAGGGAAGATACCGGTTCTTTTCCCCACAAGATCAGGTCGATCGGGGCAGCTCTCTATGACTCCTGCCATCTCATGCCCCGGGATCAGGGGCATGTTGTGGGCTCCGGTCTTAAAAATCCTTGGCACATCAGAGCCGCAGATTCCGCATCTTTCCACCCTGATCAGGGCTTCACCGGACTTGGGTGTCGGAGTATCTACCTCTGTATATTTAAGATTCCCTATTCCGTATAGGACTTGTGCTCTCATTATTACACCTCTGTCACCATAGCGCCGAGAAACAGGTGACGGCTCTTTTTATTACAATTTCACTCCAAAAGTTCCCTTGCCCTCTCGAGATCTGCATCGTTAGTGATCTTGAAGTTCCGCTGATCTCCGGGGATCATGGCTACGTCCATTCCTGCCATGATAGCAGGCTCAGTGGATCCACGGATAAGCAGGATCTTGTCCGGCAAAAGAGCTTCATTGGCTGCCAAGTATTTATCGAACCGGAAAGCCTCCGGAGCCTGGCCGGCATAGATACAGCTCCTGTTCAAAAGCTCATCCACCCGCTCTCCGGTCCTGCTAAAGTACACGGTATCCTTCATAGGAAGAACAGGCATAGCTCCCTCGTGCTCATCCAGAGCCTTCAGGCATTCGTCAATGTTCTCCACAGTCACAAAGGGTCTTGCAGCGTCGTGGATAATAATGTTATCAATTATTCCCAGGTTGCTGTGGACCATGTACTCAGAGCAGTCACCATTTTCCCTGGCATCGGCACTGACATTGGCGCTTTCATCATTGGTCATGGCGATGTCAAAGGTATGCTTCAGATCCTTAAGGGCGTTATAGATAGACATCTGCCGATTCTCACCAGGTTCTGAAAATCCAAGGAACTTCTGGGCAAGGTCAGAGTCCGGGTCCTCAAAAATGGCATCCTCTATCCTTTCACGCCACTCCTGGGCTGCAACGATCTGAATGTTGTCCACCAGGTCACTCTCTACAAATGGTGCCATACTGTGCATTATCATCATCTGCCCGGAAAGTTCCACAAACTGTTTCGGAATCTCTGATCTTACGCGGCTCCCTACGCCGCCGGCAAGAATAATCGCAATATTCATGGGCACCTCCTCATAATCGGTTTATACTACAATTTTACCACAGTTTTACGCCAATTATCCTGTTAACAGGCAGAGAATCATATGTCTTTTGCGGTAAAAAACCCCGGGCAGGCAATATCGGCCACCCGGGAGTTATTTCTTTTTGCTATTCAAAAGAACTTTCAGTTGCCTACTGCATAAGCGTCTCCATATCGCACCCCAGCGCTGTCGACAATTGATACAGCGTCGCGCCCTGCGTCTTATTTATATCCCTCTGCCCCTGTTCAAACAACTGAATCTGCCTCAGCGGAACTCCGGAGTTCTCTGCAAGAGCCCTTTGTGACAAGCCGGCATACTTCCTGAGGCGCTTTAACATGCTCTCTTTCCTGAAAGCACTGAGTTTCTCGTCCATAATTTCAACAAACAAAGACACGTCAGCTTCATGAAGCGTATCGTACATCCCATAGAGTTTGTCTATCTTAACACACTGATCTATCAGCTTATAGCTCTTTCCCGAAATCCACTGATAGTATGCCAGCGCCCACCCAATCCAATATTCCCTGGACTTATCAATATTCATAATATCTTCCGTACCAACCTCTATGTCAGAACAGGTCTGTATAACCTCTCTGGCCAGTTCACACCCGTTTTTACCTGCCACATAAGCAGGGTTCCCAATCTCAATCTGATGGCTCATTCCGCTCATAATGAACATCTCATGATAGGCAGATAGTTCCATACCAACCGTATTAACCGCAAAATCATACATATCGCCCATAACGCGCTGTGCCAGCGGCAGATACATCTCATCGTATGCGCAATTTGTCATCAGAAATGCCTCCTCTCATAATGTCCAAAATGTAAATTTCATCTAGCAGATTAGCAGATGGCCTCAATTCCCGATATGCATTTCTTGCTTTTTTATCTCTGGTGACCATTTCAAGATAGTATTTGGAAGCGTCTACTTTCTCATAACCTGCAAAACTAAGTTGTTCAAAGGCCTTCTGACTCTTAAGTACCACCTGATCATTGAGATTTCCAAGGCGCATCGCCATACTAAGCTTCTGCAGTGAGATTGTCCCCATTATAAAGTCCTGAACAAAAGAAAAATAGGAATCGTCTGCACGATACCCCACTATCACGTCAAACTCCGAAATGTCGATCAGATAGTTCTCCTGCAGGTAGTTCTTGGCCTCCTCCGCTATGCTCTTCCTCTGCCAATATCCCCTGTATTTAGTCAACAAAGCCAGCCAGTTCAATATATTGTAATCATCATTCAGATTGCATATCTTAAGTCCGGAAGTATCAAGTTCATAGCAGTTTGAAAAGCCATCAACATCCCTCTTACAGGCCCATTCCTTGGACAATTCCTTGTCCTTCGTACAATAAAATCCCCTGCCATAATCATTATTAGGATTTCCTGCACCATATACAGGCTTAGTAATAATACTCTCTGAACCATGGAAAATAATCATAAATCCTCCGAAATGTCTCGAGAAAAAGCCCAATAAAATATCGCTACAGAGACACCTATATTATATCTCTGTAGCGATACTTTTTCAATGTGATTATTATTTGTTATCTACTATTCAAAAAAATGTCAGTTGCCGGAAGAATTAAAGAATATCACGGAAGAATCCGCATTCTGCGAGGCGTTCCCGTCGATGAAGATCACTTCATCGGAATCATCTTGGAATTCATCAGAGGAATCTTCCAAATCATTCAATGAATCATCGGCAAAGGTAACAGCGTCAGGTTCCTCGACGTCATCATCGTAAATGTACTCACGTCTTGCACCTAAAACCTTCTTTTCTCCGGACCCGGAGCTCTCAGCCTTGGCATCCTGGTTCTTTTCTTCATCATCAGAGGAAGCACCTTTATTCTTGCTGGAATCAGTCTTACTTTCATGCTCCTCGACCACAAAGCGGTCCTGAAGCCCCTTCTCTTCAATGATCTCCTCAAGCTTATCATCAGCAAGATTTGCCAGCTCTTCCTGAAGCAGGACTTCAAACTCTGCCTCTTTTAACTCATCAAGCTTAATCTGGGTGAGCTCAAGGAGCTTCTCTTCAACAAGCTCTCCGGTCTTAACAAGCTTGAAGGCCTCGAACTGCTCTGTATCAGCTAAAAGCCTTTCCTTCTCTTTATCCATGAGACCGGCATTGATGTAATCCCAGTCAGTGAGGATGGGCTCTATCTTCCAGTTCACATTGATGATTGGTCTTGTATCCACATCATCCCAGTTTGCCTCAGTGTTGCAGGAGGCAAAAACACCAAATGTGAATGAGTCAAACTCAATGTTCTCTGCGTTCTTGTTCAGGTCATGGTCGTATTCACCGGTTTCTTCATTAAGGGTATATTGATAAATATCGTCCGGTGCAGCTTTAAGAACCTTCTCAATGACCGTATCACCATTATTTGAAAGGACCGACACATCGCCGTTCTCATCTTCCAGTGCCATGTAGATGCACGGCAGATCCCCGTTCAGGTCAGACTCATCGCCAACTAAAAGGATTGACTCCGGATTTTTAATGTTTGCTGTGACAATCACCTTAACCGGGATATTTCCCTTATTGACCACGGTAAGTCTGTCGCTCTTATGAGAGAAGTCATACTCCCCTTCACTATTTCTAAAGAGAATGCTCGCGCCTTCCTCAACGCTTCCACCACCGTATTTAGCAGCAGAGGTCTGGAAAACCAGCTGCAAAGGGTCGATCAGGAAATCAAAGGGACTCACATCTCCAAGTACCGGAAGCTGAACGTTGGTAACATCCACCGGATGCTCCTCTATATATTCCTCAGGATCATGATCTATCTTTAATTTATAGGTAGTTACTTCCCTGCCATCTTCCAGAACCTGAGTCTCTTCTTCAATGACCTCTGATAATGGCTTTTCAGCTTCATCTTCTTTACTCTCGCCCGCAGTCTTAAGAGCATTGTACTCCTGTTCATCAACAATTCTGCCCTCTCCGGTCTCAGGGTCAAGGATAAAGAATTCTCCTTCAAGCTTTCTCTGAACAAATTCGCTTTGGAGATCATCCTCTGAAAGCGTATCCAGAAGAGCCTGAGGATCAATCTCATTTCTCAGCTCATCCTTGTCTATATTGTCAAGGAGCGCAACCACATCAATCCTGCTGCGAAGTTCGTCCTCATCAATAAGAGATCTCAGCTCGTCATAATCAACCAGAGCCCAGATATCATCAGCTGTTATTATATCAGACGCTTTTCCCTGTGAAGAGCCACTGATCGTACCAGAACCGGATTCTGAACTGCTTTTGCTGCTCCCCGAGTTACTGCCGGTATTGCTTCCGCCAGCCACCGTCTCAGTTCCGTCCGAAGAAAAGATCAGTATTTCTCCATCAGAAGAGCCCTCTTCTGCCATGGACAGAACAGGGTTTAAGATTATGACCAGAGCCATGATCAGCGCAGATATGCCCATCCATTGGGCTTTTGTCAGAATATTTCTCTTTCGAAACATCCTCCGCGCCTCCACTGCGCAATTAAAAACATACTTTGGGTACATATAGTATATCGGTTTTTCAGGCAAAATCATTAGTTTTTAGAAAAATTTAATATAAACATTCCATTATGATCCGCCGTCAATTTTGAAGTTCGTAATTCTGGATCATTATGGGCATTCCGGCAGCTTTACAGCGCTCCATGAGAGGACATTCGTCGCCGTAGTAGGCATCCGCCAGGGAAATGGCAAGATCGAACTGCGACTGCTCCGGACAGATGCAGAACGATGAATTGGTAAAAGAGCTTACGGCTTCACGATAGGATTTTGCCAGTTTGAGGTTGCACTTGTCCATGAAATCCTGAAGTCCTTCGGGAAGCATAAGCATAACGCAGATGTCTTTGCTATTTTCTTCGAATATGTTAAAAGAGCTTTCGATCTTTTTGGGGGCAAGTTCCCCCTGGGCAAGGACCCGAATAGCAGAAACGCCATAAATCATAACCTTCTTGCGAAGCTTGCTCTTCCACTCTGAAGGAATCTCGTCGTGGATCTCGCGGACCACTGACCTCTTAATGTCAGCAAGGAGATTGTCGATGTGACCTTTCCCGCCTTTCAATCCCGTAGGCTTTGCTCCAATCTCGCTCTCCCGGTCTTCCTCTGATTCTACACTCTGATAGATCCGGTACAGTTCTTCGCAGTATTCCTCTAACTTCTTAACCGAATTGGTGCCTTCGCCTTTGATAGCCTCGATGGCTTCACCTATCCTTACTGCACCATCCTGAAGGTCCGCAACCAGGCCTCTGACGATGGTTGCATTTTCCTCCACAATTTCGCTATTATCCGCATGGTCTTTCCCCTCTCGATAAGCGGACAGTCTCTGTCCCAACGCTTCATGCACCTCATCGAAGGTTTCCAGTGCCTCAAGAAAGGCTTTTTTATCGGGGTTCTCAATGCATACCTCGCCTGTGTCTCCACCGATCAGAACTTCCACCTGGGTCCTGTAATATGGGTACTCATGGGTAGAAGGCGCCTTGACCGGAGTCATATAGTCCTCGCCAAATCTGCTCACCAGAACCTCATGATACATGGTGGGAACTGCAATCTCAGTAGTTTCAAAGGGCACATTCTTAGTGGTCTTTACCCACTCTTTATCCCTTGATAAGTCATTGTCCAGATATGCCATGTGAGGACAGTAGTCCACTCGTTCAGCTTCAGATTCCGGGCAGGAAGAAGCTATGAACTCAGCAGCAAGGCATAACTGGTTCCTAAGGCTCTTTTCCGGATCGATGCTGATCTGTCCCGGGTAAAATCTGGCAAGAAAGCCATCAAGCTCTTTTAAACAGCGCTCAAAATCCCGAAGTATTCCAGATGTGTCATCATTTTGCAGCAGCTCCGAAAGGTCGCGTCTTGTTATCAGCGCACCACCATTGAACTCCTGCTCTACCGCCACGCAGTCGTGAACTAGCTTGTAGGCGTAGGAATAGAGCTGTTTCATGAGCTTTTTCTTTTCAGGGTCACGGGGAATGTAGTCCATGGGAAAGATGTCGATGTAACAGATAAAAGGACAGCCGTAATACTCCTCCATCCGCTGCTCATCCCACTTAAGAATGTCCACCTTGTGGGTAGCAACAGCATGGAAGTTCACGAAAGTCTCCGTATTATAGACGCTTCGGATTGTGAGCCCTCCGCCAATCTCATCCGCATGCTCCAGCAGCTTCATGAAATCCGCCCTGGGCATGGAAATATCCACATCATCATCCCAGGGAATGATCCCACCGTGGCGTATCGCCCCCAGCAGCGTCCCAAAGTCCGCATAATATGTGAGCCCATACTTATTAAACAGCACCTGAAGCTCATCAAGAATCTTCAGATGTGCTGCCCAGCACCGCTTCATCATCTCTGGGACATTGAAGTCTGACCGTATTTCATCTTTAAAAAATGATTCGGGAAAAGTTAACATTTTAGCATTTCACCTGATCTGCCAATATCTCTGACAGCTTTGCAGCGCCATGTTCATTCATGTGATCCATATCCTGGAAATCATCAACATCAAAATTTTCTGAATAACAAGACTCATTAAAGTCAATAATAGTAGGAACTTGCGCCTCTTCCATCATTTGGAAAAAAGCTTTTTTCATTGTAGCTGAGACCCTATTGGAATACTCATGGGTAAAAGGAGTAACCACAACAAACATCTTTACATCTCTATCATCAAGATATGACACAATATCTTTCATCAGATCAAGATTTTCCCTGAAGGATTCAGGATGTCCTTCAAGTGAGTTATGAGAATTAGCCCTCATTTCGCCATAATTATCCCGCTCCTCCTCAGAGAGTTCTTTCCAGGTTCTCCCACCAAAATCATATAGAAGCTTCCGTTTTACGGTTTGCTCACAATAAAACGGAAGCACCTTTGTTCTGTCAACAGCCTCCTTCTCATACTTCAACTTTTCTTCATCTGTCAGTCCCCGACAAAAATGCCAGTGGTCATAGATCACAGGATTATCCCAGTTATGCGCATCGTGAAAGATTGGATAATAGGTTCTTGAAATATAAGACTCCCTCGAGTACTTGCTAAGTGATAGATCCTGAAAAGGCATATAATATCCCATTATGATGACGCATGTTCCATAGGAACATGAACCCTTGAGATTTCCCAACACCTCTTTTACACATAAACAATCATAAAAGATATCCTGAGAATGCATAGAGCAGCTGACAGTCTCCGTCATCTTCGACTCATCTATGCCACACAGTGCATGGGAAGAACCCACAATCAGCAACCCATTTTTAAAATCTGCCTCATATCCTTTTTCAAGTCTGCCTTTAAGATGCGTGTAATAGAAATTCTGCTTCATGAATTCTCTAGCAAGGTCAGTCATACTGCTTCAATCCTCTGCATTATAGCCTTGTACTTGTCCTGTGTATCAGAACGGTTCTTTCTGTCTGCCTCATCCATCCAGCCACCATAAAAATAGTGAACTCCAACAGTGCTTTCTTCTATCTTCTCCTCGCAGCTCATGTAATCATATGGATGAAATACGCTGGCAGGAAGCACAGTCATATCATTGATGATCTGTAATGTGTTATCCACCCTGTACCCTCGTCTTACAAAAGGGGTAGTCTCATACACCCCATTAGTCTCAACATTCAAGGTTCCATCCTCATAAACAAAAGGAAATCCAGTCCTGTAGTCCAGCATTTCTCTTATCATGGGATGGTGACATACAGCTCCAATACTCCCTCCGGAATTAATATTCCCCCATCGCTCCGTTCCTACAAACCCCTTTGTATACATAAGTTTTCCAAAGGGTTTGATCAGCTTTACGTCAGTATCAATGAATATTCCGCCAAACTGATATAACACATCAAGTCTTGCCACATCAGACACAAAACCGTATCTCCCACGTTCGTATGCCTGTCGGGTATAAAGATATTTCGTCACATCAAAGTTAGTCTCATCCCATTGCTTTATCTCATAACCGAGGCATTGTTCCTTCCAACTCTTCATGCACTCTTTTAAAAAATCAGGAATCTTGCCTCCTCCAAACCAGCAGTAGTGAATAATCCTGGGGATCCTCTCTTCTTCCCCCATTGCCCCAGCAAAAGAAATCTCACCGCTTTCCAGGGCCTTCTGCATCACTGGGATGATATAACAATCCACATTCTTCAGGGAATCCTTCTTTTCAAGATAATCCACAACAGGATAAAATTTGCTGTTAGTCAGCAGAATAACGACGTCATCCGAAACCTCATCCAACACATTCGGATGTCTGATTTCATAATTGTTCCCACTCATGGAAATGCTCTTCCCTACCTTCCGGGAGTCCATATCCACAAAGCAGTTAACATAGTCTGCAAGTCCATATTTCTCAACCAGGTAAGGCACCACGATTTGTCCTATCATCCCGGCGCCGTATACTATAACCCGTTTACTATCAGTAATTATGTAATTTGCAAGTTCCTCATAACTTGAATTTTTCAGCTTCATTCCAGGGTCACCTTAATCTTTTCAAAATACTGATAGTATCCCTCAATCCATTTTCAACCGAACAATTCTGCTTCCATCCAAGGCTTCTGAGCTTTCTGCCATCAAGCCTGGCAACAGTGGCAGTACTAAATCCAGATTTTTCAATCTGATCAGGCAGCTCAAATATTACTTTGACCCCACCAAATCCAGCTGCCAAATCTGCCATCTCCCTGAGTGTTTTGTCACAGGTCTCATCTGCCACGTTATAAGCTTCTCCACACGCACCATCAAGTGCAATTTTCAGAAGCCCTGATACGGCATCTTTAACAAACAAAAAAGAATAGAACTGCTTGCCCTCACTCTTTAGTACAATATCCTCACCTTCCACGGCCTTATGGATAAACTGTGAAACTGCTTTTGAATCTTCAGGGCGGAGTGTAGGCCCGAACACCCTTGGCAATCTTACTATCACTGCATCAAGGTCTTTTTCCTTGATGTAGGCCTGAACCAGGGATTCGCTTACCCTTTTGCTCTCAGGATACCCTGCCCGTAGCGTGTTGGAATCCAGATATCCCAAGTATTTCTCATCAAACAGCTCTGTATCAGATCTTTTCTCGCCATATATCTCCACAGAAGATAAGAGTACAAATCTGCTCCCATTACACTGCGCACAGATATCCAACAGATTTTTTGTTCCATAGACATTTGAGATAATGGTTTCTATAGGTTTTGTTGAATAGGACACCGGATGTGTGTTACTTGCAAGGTGAAACACATAATTGTAGTGTTT
>DFGW01000076.1:1039-32564 GCA_002372465.1 Butyrivibrio sp. UBA3740 | reverse complement strand
TAGAATTCAAAATAGCAATTAACCTTGGCCAGTACCACTGGTTTGCTACCAAAAAAAGAACGATCATAAGTGCGCTTATTACTCTTTTACTCACTTCAAATATAGAGGTGCTTTGTCTGTCGCTTTTAGCGTCCAATGAATATGAAATCAACCAGCTGATGAATTTGTGCAATTACGTATGCCGTGACGCTATCACGATAGTAGCTACGGCTTTTTGTTTCCACTTCTTTTACACGAAAACTCCGGATGTCTGCAAGTATCCCTTTCCGATCGGTGTGGCCTACACCGGCTTTTTTGAACAGGATGAGAGTATAAAAAGGGGTCTTAGAAAGACCAAGGTCAGTATCAAGATAACTGCCATCATTATAGGTGTTGAGCTTTTGCTTGGGATATTTGTGTCGATTTTTATGGTAGTTCTTTTCCCGGATATCAAGGATATCTTTGCTGAATCCATCCATGAGGGTAAGATGATCTCTGAATCAGGTGGACAGATGAATCCTGATGAAGTTGTTCAGTCTCTTCAGAACATGAAGTACAGGTTTGATTTCACCACTATAAGCTATGATATAAAGATGATACTCCTTATGCTCTGTGCCGGGGTACCTATGGCAGGAATAGCGAATTATTATACCAAGATAGCGATTGGTGCGCCTCTCGGGAATATGTCTGATTTCATGCAGGAATATGCCCAGGCTGATGACGAGAAAAAGCTTATAGTCGGACACAAGGTCGACACGATCAGGGTCCGCAGTCGTGATGAGATCCAGGTGGTCTATGAATCCATGAAGGAAACTGTCCATGCAATCGAGGACTACATCGGACATATCAACGAAGAGCATGAGCTGGAAAAAGAGCTTGAGGTAGCACAGAAGGCTTCTGAAGCAAAATCCTCTTTCCTTTCCAATATGTCCCATGAGATCAGAACACCCATCAACGCTGTCCTTGGACTAAACGAGATGATCCTCAGGGAGAGCAGCGATGCCCAGACACTGGAGTATGCAAACGGAGTAAAGAGTGCCGGCAATCAGCTTCTTGGCATCATCAATGACATTTTGGACTTCTCCAAGATTGAGGCGGGCAAGATGGATATATTGCCGATGGAATATCACTTAAGCTCCACCATTAACGACCTGATAAACCTGGTGGCAGTCAAGGCTGAGGATAAGGGCCTTGCCCTTAATATGAATATTGACAGGACACTTCCCTCTGCCCTTGTAGGGGATGAGATAAGGATCAAGCAGTGCGTGACCAACATCCTTACAAATGCCGTGAAATACACGGAGCAGGGCAGTGTAACACTTGATGTAAACTGGAGGAAAGATGACGAGGAAGAAGACAGCATTTTCCTAAGGTTCAGAGTTGTTGATACGGGAATTGGAATCAAGGAAGAAGATATTGAAAAGCTGTATTCACCTTTTGAGCGCATAGAGGAGATCAGAAACCGTTCCATAGAAGGCACAGGGCTTGGCATGAGCATTGTCAAAAAGCTGCTTGCCCTGATGAATACAAGACTTGAAGTCAAGAGCGTTTACGGAGAGGGAAGCGATTTTTCTTTTGAAGTAAAACAAAAGGTTGCTTCCTGGGAGGAGCTGGGAGATTTCAAGGAGAAATACAAGCAGTTCCTTTCAAGTCAAAAGAAATATCATGAGAGCTTCACTGCACCGGAGGCGGAGATCCTGGTGGTGGACGATACGCCCATCAACCTCACGGTGGTAAAAGGTCTTTTAAAGAAGACCCTTGTAAAGGTGGACACAGCTGAAAGCGGAATGGAAACCCTTGAGAAGGTCAGGAAAAAGAAATATGACGTAATCTTCATCGACCACAGGATGCCCCAGATGGACGGCCTTGAGACTCTTGTGGCCATGAAGAAGCTGGAAGATAACTTAAGCAAAGATGCAGTCTGCATCGCTCTTACCGCCAATGCAGGGGAAGGAGCAAGGGATGAGTACCTGGCGGCGGGCTTTAACGACTATCTGTCTAAGCCGGTAAACGGCGAACTCATGGAGGATATGCTAAAGGAATACCTGCCGGCGGAAAAGGTGAAGGAAGCTTCTCCTGCATCCCAGGAAGACTCTGATTCCGGTAATTCTGTCCTTGAAAGCCTTGAGGGAATTGATCTTGCAGAGGCGGAAAAGAACTGTGGAAGCAGGGAGCTTTTGGAGAATGTCATAAAGGAATTTCTTATATCCATAGACCCTAAAGCCCCTGATATAGAAAGGTATGCCAAAGAGAAAGACTATCGCAACTATACCGTTCTGGTACACGCTCTTAAGAGCAGTGCCAGACTTATCGGAGCCATGGAGCTTTCGCAGATGGCAGCACACCTGGAAGAGTGCGGTAACAAGGAAGATACAGCGCAGATAGAAGATAAGACGCCTCAGCTTCTTGATCTGTACCGAAGTTATAAAGAAAAGCTCTCACCGATAAACGAAGACCAAAATGAAGAGGAGCTTCCCAAGATACCTTCGGAAGATCTTATAAGAGCCTTTAAGGATATGAGGGAGCTTTTGGAAGCCTACGATTTTGATACGGCTGACGGTATCATGGACATGCTTTCGGGGTACAGGATCCCGGAAGACTATAAGGAAAGATACGAAAAGATAAGACAGCTTATGGCAGCGGTTGACAGAGACGCACTGATGGAGATACTGGAGGATATCTGATATGGAGAAAAGGGTATTACTTATTGGTGACAAAAAGAGCTTTATGGTGACATCAATTGCCAAGGAACTTAAAGAAGAAGGCTTTGAAGTTATCCAGTCCACTCACGATGTGACCGAGATTGAAAGGATCGAGAATAAGCCAAATGTCTACCTAATCTATGTGGAAGATTTAGAAGACATGATGGAGTTCTTTGTGTACCTTAGAGACAGGGTGGTTGAGAGTGACATTTCAATCAGTATCATAGGCTCTCACGATGAGATCCAGAAGATCTACAGTGTCTCCAACAGGGACAAGATCGCTGCGGCCTTTGAACGCCCGGTCAATGTAAAAGAGCTTGCCAGAAAGATGCAGGACGTAGTTGCCTCCGAGGAGGTTAGGCTCCAGAAAAAGAAGATCCTGGTGGTGGACGACGACGGAACCATGCTTCGTACCATCAAGTCCTGGCTATCGGATAAATATCAGGTATTCATGGTGAACTCCGGAACAGCGGCCATCACATTTCTTGCCAAGAACCAGGTGGACCTTATCCTTCTTGACTATGAGATGCCGGTGGTGACAGGTCCAAAGGTTTTGGAGATGCTTAGAAGCGAACCCTCCACCAGTGAAATTCCGGTGATGTTCCTTACGGTTAAGGGTGACAAGGAAAGCGTAATGCAGGTAATTTCTTTAAAGCCGGAGAAATATCTTTTGAAGACCATGCCACCTGCCGAGCTTATAGCAAACATTGATGAGTTCTTCGAAAAGCAGAAGATAAAATCCTACATGTAAGCTTTACATTTGAATAAATGGGTCTATAATAACAAATTGTGTGTAAAAAAAGCGAATAATTATAGAACCATCGGAGGATAAAAGTACCATGCAATCAAAAGACAAATTGAAACCAATGCTGTTTTCCAACCTTAAGCACTACAGCGTAAAACAGTTTGGAGCAGATGTGGTGTCAGGAATCATCGTGGCAATTATAGCCCTTCCCCTTTCAATAGCCCTGGCGCTGGCTTCCGGCGTTGGCCCTGAAGAAGGACTTTATACAGCTATCGTGGCCGGATTTATAATCTCTTTCCTTGGAGGAAGCAGAGTACAGATAGCCGGACCTACAGCTGCTTTTGCGACAATCGTCGCAGGGATAGTGGCCACAAAGGGAATGGAAGGCCTTGCCCTTGCAACCATCTTTGCAGGTATAATTCTTATCCTGATGGGCATCTTCAGACTGGGAACACTTATAAAGTTTATCCCATATACTATCACAACTGGCTTTACAGCAGGTATCGCCCTGACGATCCTTATCGGACAGATCAAGGATTTCCTCGGACTTACATATCCTGCCGGAACCCCCACGGTTGAGACCATGGAAAAGGTAAGAGCTATAGCTTCCAATATCGGGACACTTAATGTTTCTGCTCTGTTAGTTGGTCTTGTGTGCCTGGCGATTCAGATTGTATGGCCTAAGGTAAGCAAGAAGATCCCGGGATCTCTTATAGCTGTTATTGTGGGAATCCTTATGGTGAAATTCCTTAATCTCAATGTCAACACCATTGGTGATCTCTATGAGATAAAGGGTGCGCTTCCCACACTTAAGGTACCTGCCTTTGATCTTGCTACCATTCGTTCAGTGGCAGGAGACGGCTTTACAATTGCTATCCTGGCAGCTATCGAGTCTCTTCTTAGCTGTGTAGTTGCAGATTCCATGATCAACTCTCATCACAGATCAAACATGGAGCTCATTGCCCAGGGCGCAGGTAATATCGGATCAGCTCTTTTGGGTGGTATTCCTGCAACCGGTGCTATAGCAAGAACAGCTGCCAACATCAAGAACGGCGGAAGAACCCCCGTAGCAGGTATGGTTCATTCCCTTTGCCTTGTGCTGGTGCTTGTGGTCCTTATGCCATATGCTTCCCTGATCCCTATGCCTACCATCGCAGCGATCCTTTTCATTGTTGCTTACAATATGTGTCAGTGGAGAACCTTCGTACATCTTTGCAAGACAGCCCCAAAGAGCGATGTCTTTGTACTTGTCCTTACCTTTGTACTCACAGTTGTATTTGATCTGGTTGTGGCAATTGAGATCGGTATGGTCCTTGCCTGCCTCCTGTTCATGAAGAGGATGAGCGACGAGTCAGGAATCCGCGGATGGAAGTACTATGATCCCGATGAAGACCCTGACGGACCTGAGTTAAAAGAGATACCAAAGCACGTAAGGGTATACGAGATCAGTGGCCCGATGTTCTTTGGTGATGCTGACCTGATCGCACAGATTGGTTTCAAGGACTTCACAAGAGCTCTTGTGATCCGTATGCGTGGTGTTCCTGCTCTTGATGCTACAGCAATGCGTTCCTTTGAACAGCTCTATGAAAAGTGCAAGGAAAACAACGTACAGCTTGTTTTCTCCCATGTCAATGAGCAGCCTATGAGCACCATGGAAAAGGACGGCTTCGTGGATCTTGTGGGCCGTGAAAACTTCCAGCCCCACATTGATGATGCCCTTAAGAGAGCAGCAGAAATCTAATTATAAAATAGTTATTAAATATGTATTTGAGAGGTGGCCTTGAGGGCTGCCTCTTCTTTTTTGTGATAAAATAAAAATGGTAAACTGTATAATTTACGCTTTTTTTTGATCTCCGGAGGATAACTTGGAAAGCAAAAAAACAGAAAGAACCAAGCTGCAGCAATACTTTGTAGATAACCTGGATAAAGCACTGGAGCAGGGATGGATAAAGCCATACCATCAGCCGCTTATTCGTGCTGCCAGTGGAATGGTTTCCGATGAGGAAGCCTTTGCAAGATGGGAAGATCCTGAAAAAGGATTTTTCCAGGCTGCTGATTTTGTGCCGGTCCTGGAGGAGGAAGGCCTTACTTATAAGCTTGATCTTTACATGGTTGAGAAGGTGCTTGATAAGATGAAAGGGCAAAGAGACCATGGCCTTTTTGTTGTGCCTGAATCCATAAACCTTGGCAGAAGTGATTTTGACTCCTGCGATATGGTTGAGGAGATCGTAAAGCGAATTGACGAATCCGGTTTTACAAGGGACAAGCTAAGCGTTGAGCTTTCAGAGCGTGTCATTGCTTCCGACATGGAATTCATGAAGAAACAGGTAGAGCGTTTCAGAAAGGCCGGAATACGGGTATGGATGGATAACTATGGAAGCGGATATGCATCGATGCTCATTCTTCTTAATATTAAATTTGACCTTCTTAAGGTTGACGGAATCTTTATTGATCAGCTCCACAAAGATGAGAAGGGACAGATCATCACTACAGAGCTTATTAAGACAGCCGTTTCGCTTGGGATGGATACTGTTGCTGAGTGCGTTGAGAATCAGGACCAGGCAAGTTTCCTTAAGGAAATAGGGTGCACAAAGCTTCAGGGGTATTATTATATCCAGCCCATTTCACTTGCAGATATCATTAAACGTAATGAACAGAACAAACAGATTGGCTTTGAGAATCCTGATGAGTCAGAGTACTATGAAAAGCTTGGCAGACTAAACCTCTATGACCTGTCTATTTCAAGAAATGATGAAAAGGGTCTTGGAAAGTATTTTGATACCATGCCAATGGTGGTTTTTGAAGTCGGTGAAACCAAGGCTTCCTTCATTCGCTCCAATAAGAGCTTCAGGGAATTCATTGCCCAGAACTATCCGGATTATAGTAAGAGGCAGGAAATCTGTTATGATTCAATTCATCAGGGACCGGGGTATTACTCTTTTAATGCTGTGAGACAGTGTGCAAAGGATGGAAAGAGACAGATTATTGACGACAGGACATCTGACGGCAGAATTATTCAGATGTTCCTTAGAAGAGTTGCCGTAAATCCGCTTAACAACACCTCAGCTGTTGCCATTGCCATTCTCTCTGTTTCTGAAGCTGTATCTGAGGAGGGGCTCAACTACAATTACATCGCAAGAGCTCTTTCTGAAGACTATATCACTTTGTACTTTGTGGACCTTAGTACCGGCGAATTCACAGAGTATACTTCTGATGGCGTTCACCGCGATATCACCGTTAACAGCCATGGGACCGGTTTCTTTGATATGGACGGGGAAGGGATAGGTGAGACCCTTTACGCAGAAGATGCGGAGCTGTTTAAAAAGAACTTTACCAGGGAGAATATTGAAGAGCAGATCAGAAAAAACGGTGTGTTCTCATATCTCACCAGGATAATGATCGACGGTGAGCCTGTCTATGTTAACGTCAAGGCTGTAAAGATCCGCGGCAAGGGCAATTACATCATCGTCGGGGTCAACAATGTAGATGACCAGATGAAGGACAGAGAGACTGTGGAGCGCGCCAAGGAGGAGAGACATGTATACTCCAAGATAAGCGCCCTTACAGGAAATTTCATCTATATCTATACCGTAGACCTGGATACAGATCACTATAACAGGTACAATCCCGGGAATATTGTTTCAGGAATGTCATTTGCAGAGGAGGGGGATGATTTCTTTAACCAGGTTGTAGAGAAGGCTCCCCGGGGGATCTATAAAGATGATGTGGATTCATTCTTGTCGGTATTTACCAGGGAAAAGATCCTTAAGAAGATCAGGCTGACGGGAATGTTTGAGCATGAGCACAGGCTCCTTGTAGAAGGAAAGCCCCGCTATGTATCTCTTCGTGCAACCCTCATGGAGGAGGAGGGAAAGATGAAGCTCATCATGGGTATCCTGGATATTGATGAGCAGATAAGGCGTGAGAAGGAATACGCCATGAATTTGAATGCAGCCGAGATCAAGGTAAATCTGGATGAGCTCACCGGAGTAAAGAACAAGCATGCCTACGCAGAGGCGGAAAAGCGTATGGATGAGCTAATAGAAAAGAACCCCGATGTGGAATTTGCCATTGTTGTTTTTGACTTAAACGGCCTTAAACAGATAAACGACACAAAGGGGCATCAGGAAGGAGACAGATATATCATAAAAGGCTGCAATACCATCTGCCGTTTCTTTAAGCACAGTCCTGTGTTCAGGGTGGGCGGAGATGAGTTCGTGGCCTTTGTCCAGGGGTATGACTACCTGAATATTGATTCCATAATGTTAAGGTTTAGAAAACACAATTTAAGAAATTCGATAAAAGGCGATGTGGTGGTTGCCTCCGGAATGTCCAGATATGACCACGACGGGGAGGTTGCACCAGTTTTTGACCGGGCTGATGCAGAGATGTACAAGAACAAGAGAGAACTTAAATATAATGACAGCAAAGAGGGTAAAAGATTAAGGCATGGAAGAAACAAATAATGATAAGATAGCTCTTTCCCTGGACAGCACCAAGAATCAGGGAAGCACCTTCACGGTTTCAATCCCCATGAAACAGATGGCAGGGGATACGCTGAATGCGCATAGTGAGGGAGATACAAGCGCCTCTTCTGAAATGAATGCGGATGGAGATTATAGGATCCTTCTGGTGGAAGATATGGAGATCAACAGAAAGATGGCCATGAAAATCCTTACAAAGGCAGGATTTAAGGTGGATGCAGTCAAGGACGGCGCTGATGCTGTAAAGCGCTTTGAGAATATTGAAGACGGTTTCTACGACCTGGTACTTATGGATATTCAGATGCCGGTAATGGACGGCTATGAAGCCACAAGGCAGATCAGAAGCATGGGGAGAGAGGAGAGCAAGAAGATCCCCATCATGGCGCTTTCGGCCAATGCCAGTGAAGAGGACTGGAAAAAGAGCCTTGAGTGTGGTATGAATGGGCATATAGCCAAGCCCTTTGATATTCCAACCCTGATCCGTACAGTAAACAGGGAAATAAAAAAGTACAGAATCTGACGGGAGATTGTGGAGGAGAACAATTTGTATGCAATTCATTATTGCTTAAACACAATATATGGTATAATGAAGTTACAAGTCATACAAATATAGGGGGACCTACGCATGAAGAAGATCTACGTACTGGACACCAACGTTTTGATTCAGGCACCGCATGCTCTCAAGTGCTTTGATGATAACGAGGTCGTTCTTCCGCTGGTAGTCTTAGAAGAGCTGGACACTCACAAGAGAGATGAAGGTGAGCGTGGAGCCAATGTGAGAGAAGCCATCAGGATTCTCGAGCAGCTACGAGGCCAGGGAGATCTGGTTGCTGGGGTTGAGCTTGACAATGGAGGGCTCCTTAGAGTTGAGAAGAACTTTAAGGATGTTGAGCTTCCAAAGGACATGTCAGAGTATAAGTCTGACAACCGTATTCTTAAGGTGTGCAAGGGGCTTAAGGAGACGAGTAAGGAACAGGTAATTCTTGTAACTAAGGACATTCTGATGAGGATTAAGGCACAGCTCCTTAATATCAAGTCCGAGGACTTTACCACAGAGCAGGTTGCCGGCCGGGGTGAGCAGTACAGCGGAAGAATTGATGTGTATGCTCCCGAGGATATCTTCAAGGATTTCAAGAAGAAGGGCATTCCTGTTGACAAGGTGTACTGCTGTGACGAGGAGGGGAATCAGTACGCACCGGAACTGTATGAAAATGAGTTTGTTATAGTAAGAGCTGATCAGTCCCTTGGCAAGACCCAGATGGGCCGTGTATGTGGCAAGCTGATCAAAAAGCTTGAGTATGAAAAGAGCCAGCCCTATGGCGTAAAGCCAAGAAATGCAGGACAGTACTTCCTTCAGGAAGCGCTTATGCAGCCGGCAGATGTGGCACCGCTTGTTATAGTAAAGGGTATGGCAGGTACTGCCAAGACATTCTATTCTCTGGCTGTCGGACTTGAGAAGATGATCAATCGCCCTACGGGAGAGTACAGAAGGATCCTTGTTTGCAGACCCAACTCTCAGTTTGATGATGACATCGGATTCCTTCCGGGAGATGAGCAGGAAAAGATATCACCGCTCATGAGGCCTATCATTGATAACCTTGAGCAGCTCATAGATTCCAATGAGGAAGAGCGCTACAAGGATGAGAAGGAGTTACAGGGTAAGACTGATGAAGTCTTTGAAAGAGGCATCGTTCAGTGCGAAGCGTTGAACTTCATCAGAGGAAGATCAATCCTTAAGACTTACCTTATTATCGATGAAGCTCAGAACATGACTCCGACTCAGGCAAAAGGTATCATCACAAGAGCAGGTAAGGACACCAAGATAATCCTTCTTGGAGATCCAAACCAGATCGACAGACCATTCCTGGATGAAAGGACCAACGGCCTTTCATATGCTTCAGAGCATATGAAGGGAAGTCCTCTGGCATGGCAGATTTCTCTTTCTGCTTCAGAGTGTGAAAGAAGTCAACTTGCTATGGATGCCATCGAGAGGATGCGTGATAAAAAGGGATGATGTAACCTTGCCATAAATTACATCAAGGATATTAGTTTAGACTAACAAAATATAATTGCGCAAAATCAGTACTGATGCAGATTGTACAAAAAATACTGCATCAGTACTTTTTATTGCAATAAAAATGATGAAATTGATAAAAATTTTCTGTTAGCAATTGACAACACGGTATTCTCGGAATATCCTAGTAATAAATTAAGTTAGCTAATGGTAACAACAGATATCATATGCTAACAATATAGGAGGTATTCATGATGCCACTTACTTTTGCAGATAGCGGACAGCTTTTAAAGATTCAGAAGATCACAGGAAATGACGAGACCAGGCAGCACCTTGCTACTCTTGGATTTGTCACAGGAGAAGAGATCTCCATAATAAACAAGAACGGCGGAAACCTTATTGTTAATGTCAAGGACAGCCGCATAGCTCTTGATAAGACACTTGCAAACCGCATCTTTATCTGATGCGGATAATTTTATGTTGTTACTAAAAATTTCAAAATAGAGGGAGAAAAGTAATGAAGACACTTAGAGATGTGGAGATTGGCGGCAGTGCCAAGGTTGTAAGACTCCATGGCGAAGGCCCCACAAGGCGCAGGATCATGGATATGGGACTGACCAAGGGAGCAGAAGTTTACGTGAGAAAGGTTGCACCACTGGGTGACCCTATCGAACTCACAGTAAGAGGATACGAGCTTACCGTTCGTAAGGCTGATGCTGAGTTAGTAGAGGTCGAGTAAGACCGATATTTCCATTTTCATTCTGCATGAAAGTTATGCAGATTATTTTTAGAAGGATGGTTAGCTTATGCTAACACCAAAAACCTGATTTTAAAACCATCACACATTAGGAGGCAATAAATGGGATTAAAGATTGCACTTGCGGGTAACCCCAACAGTGGTAAAACAACACTTTTTAATGATATAACAGGAAGCAGACAGTACGTTGGAAACTGGCCCGGCGTTACTGTAGAAAAGAAAGAGGGTAAGCTTAAGGGAGATGAGTACAAGGACGTTATGATCCAGGACCTTCCCGGTATCTATTCTCTTTCTCCATACACACTTGAGGAAGTAGTATCAAGAACCTATCTTGTAACAGAGAAGCCCGATGCCATCATCAATATCGTTGACGGAACCAACATCGAGCGTAACCTCTATCTTACAACTCAGCTCCTTGAGCTGAACATTCCAACAGTTGTAGCACTTAACATGATGGATTTGGTTCGCAAGAACGGCGACAAGATTGATATCAAGGCACTCTCAGATGCACTTGGCTGTGAAGTTGTTGAGCTTTCAGCACTTAAGAGCGAGGGAACACAGGACCTTGTCAAGAAGGCAGTTACAGCAGCCAAGATTGGAAAAGCAAGCCACAACTGTGATTTCCTTACAGGCGAAGTTAAGGATGCAGTAGTAAAGATTGAAGAGATCATTAAGGATCACTGCGATGAGAAGTTCCTTCGCTGGAATGCAGTAAAGGCCTTTGAGAGAGATGAGAAGGCTGTAAAAGAGCTTCATCTTACATCAGATCAGCTCAAAGAGATCGAGGCTGTTACAAAGCAGTGTGAGAGCGCTCTTGATGATGATGCTGAATCACTTATTACAAACGAGAGATACACCTATATCACAAAGGTTACAGATAAGGCAGTTAAGAAGGGCCTTGCAAAGGGCGAGCTTACAGTATCTGATAAGATCGATAAGATCGTTACAAACAGAATCTTAGGTCTTCCTATTTTCGCTCTTATCATGTTCTTTGTATATGCCATCGCCATGGGCGGCTGGAGTGTTTCCATCGGTACAATGGCTACAGACTTCACCAATGATGTTATCTTTGGTGAGTGGGTTCCTGGATTTTTTGATACACTTCTTGGTATTCTTCATGTAGAAGAGGGTACAGTTTTATACGGACTTATCCAGGATGGTATTGTTGCAGGTGTTGGCGCTGTCATCGGTTTCGTACCTCAGATGTTAGTTCTTTTCCTGCTCCTTTCAATCCTTGAGGATGTTGGATACATGGCCCGTGTTGCATTCGTTATGGACCGTATCTTCAGACAGTTTGGTCTTTCAGGAAAGAGTTTCATTCCTTGCCTTGTAGCAACAGGATGTGGCGTTCCCGGTGTTATGGCAAGCCGTACAATCGAGAACGAGCGTGACAGAAAGATGACCATCATGACCACAACCTTCATGCCTTGCGGCGCTAAGCTTCCTATCATCGGACTTATCGCAGGTGCGATCTTCGGTGGATCACCACTTGTTGCAGCTTCAGCTTACTTTATCGGAATCGGTTCAATAATCCTTTCAGGAATCATTCTTAAGAAGTTTAAGGCATTTGCCGGAATTCCTGCTCCTTTCGTTATGGAGCTTCCTACATACCATGTTCCTTCTGTTTCAGGTGTTCTTCGTGCAACATGGGAGAGAGGCTGGTCATTCATTAAGAGAGCCGGAAGCGTTATCGTTGTTTCTTCAGTTATTATCTGGTGCCTGTCATCCTTCGGTACAGTAAACGGACACTTCGGACTTGTTGATAATCTCTTTGAAGATGAAGAGATCATTACAGATGAATATGTTGCACAGCTTGCAGACAAGATGGATGTTCCTGTAGAGGATGTAAATGCAATGGATGCTTCCCTCCTTGCAAGTGTTGGAAATGCAGCTTCCTTCGTATTTAAGCCACTTGGATTCGGAAGCTGGAAGCCTACTGTTGCAACAGTAACAGGTCTTGTTGCTAAGGAAGAGGTTGTTGGAACCTTCGGTGTACTTTATAATTATGATGACGGTGAAGAAGAACTCGGAGAAGAGGGTGAGCAGATCTGGGGCAGAGTCGCAGCTGACTTTTCACCTATTGCAGCTTATGCGTTCATGATATTCAACCTTCTGTGCGCACCATGCTTTGCTGCTATCGGAGCCATCAAGCGTGAGATGAACAATGCAAAGTGGACCTGGGCAGCAATTGGATATATGACATGCTGGGCTTATGTTCTTGCACTTATCGTTTATAATGTTGGCGGACTTTTCACAGGAGAAGTTGCCTTTGGAATTGGAACTATAGTCGGATTTGCTGCTCTTGCAGGACTCATCTACCTGCTATTCAGAAAAGGCTACCAGGCTGCAGAGGGCGAAGGCAAGGAAATGGCTGTTAAGATGACAGCCTGACCTTTAAGCTGTGGAGCAATCTGCTCCCGGTTTTGTAGAAAGGAGGTGCGAAAATGGCATCAATTTTAGGAAATGCGGTTGTCATAGTCGCACTGGCAGTAGTAATATTCTTTAGTGGAAGAAGTGCCTTAAGGCAGTTCAAAAGAGAACTTAATGGCGGCGGATGCGCCGGATGCTCAGGGGGATGTAGTGGCTGCAGTGGCTGCAGCAGCTCTGCCACCTGCAAAAATAAGTAAGGGATCCACTAAATGGATAATAGTACCAGAGAATTGATATATGAAGTGACCAGTGAAGATGGAGAGCTTTCTGCCAGACAGATCATGACAGGAAGACTCCATCTTTCTTCACGTGAGGTAACAAGATGCAAGCAGTTTGAAGACGGGGTAAAGGCAAGGCTCCTTGGGCGAAGTCCTTCCGGCTTTCCGCCTCATGCAGGGATGGATAAGCTGGTGGCTGATGAAGAAGGCTTTTTTCCTGTCATGGTAAAAGAGCTTTTGCAGCCTGGAGAGATTTTAAAGGTCAGGGTCTACGAGGACACAGAGAGTGCTTCTGAGATTGTTCCCTGGGACATACCAATAGATATAGTCTATGAAGATGAGGATCTTATTCTTCTCAATAAGCCGGGAGATATGGTGGTTCATCCATCCTATGCCCACTACGGGGATTCCTTGTCAAATGCCCTTGCCGGGTATTATGAGAGGACCGGTCAAAACCATGTGATCCGAGCCATAGGGCGCCTGGACAGGGAGACTTCAGGTCTTTTGATCTTTGCCAAGAACCGCCACAGCGCTGCAGTTCTTTCCAATCAGAAGCAGAACATGTCAAGGCGCAAGGAATACCTGGCGCTGTGCTATGGGGTATTTGAACAAAAAGAAGGGACCATCGATGCTCCCATAGGTCAGGAAGAGGGAGTTCGTATGATCCGCAAAGTCATGGAGAGTGGGAAAGAAGCCATAACCCACTACCGGGTGGAGAAGCAGTTTGAGGATTATGCGCTGGTGCGCCTTAAGCTTGATACAGGAAGAACCCATCAGATCCGCGTCCACATGCATTATCTTGGTCACCCTCTTTTGGGAGATAACCTCTACGGAAAAGAGATAAAAGACAGCCATGGCATGCTAAGAGCCGCCCTTCACGCTGCCCATCTGGAATTTAAGCAGCCGGTAACAGAAAAGGACATGTCTTTTGACGCAGCTATTCCAACGGATATGAAAAGACTTATACAGTGATCTTCAGGCCCTGTGCATTTCCTGGTGCATAATATAATCTAAAAAACGTTTAGAGGGAGCTTCCCTTTTTTATTATATCTTTTCCGAATTCCTGTTGCAGTTTCTCGGTCATGGCATCAAGCTTTTGCTGCTTCTCACGGCTGGGGTAGTGGCTTGAAGGCTGATTTGTGTCCTTGGTGGCAGCTACATTGTTATCCTTGTTGCTATTAAGGATTCCGTCATCGAAGAGGTTTAGCTGCTGATAGGAACCGTCATCGAGTTTGGTAACACCAACCCCCACAAGGCGTATCACCTCTCCTTTGATAAAAAGACCCTCATCCCCAAGGAGAAGCTTGTCAGATAGCTCTTTTGAATATTTATAAAGTCTTATTTCATCATCTATTGAGCTCTCAAGCTGCATCTGGGCTGAGTGCCTCTTAAAATTCCCTGTCTTTACAGAAACTGTTACTGTCCGGCCAAAGACATGGTCCCTTTTAAGGCGCCTTGACACGCTGGCGGAAAGGGATCTAAGAACAGGGACAATATCCTTGTCGTAGTTGTCTGCTGTAAGGTCTGAGTGGAGAGTGTGCTCGTTGGAATAGCTCTTGGCGTCCTCGTACTGTGTATGGACAGTGGTGCTGCCAATACCGTTGGCTGCTGAGTAGATATATGCTCCGCCATTTTCTCCCAGGATAGAGACAAGCATCTGAGGATCTGCTGTGGCAGCTTCGCCGATGGTCCTTATGCCGATGCTTATGAGCCTTGAGGCAGTTGCTTTTCCGCAGCCAAAGAGATCTCCTATGGGAAGTGGCCACATCTTTTCCCGAATCTCCTCAGGAAAGAGAGTATGGATCTTATCGGGCTTTTGGAAGTCGCTGGCCATCTTGGCAAGGAGCTTATTACAGGAGATCCCTACATTTACAGTAAAGCCCAGTGTGTCCCTTACTTCATTCTTGATCTTCTCTGCAAGACAAATGGGGAAGGGACTATCGGGAGTCTCTAAATACCGGTACAGCTCTTTGGACCCCGACATGTCCACAAAGGCTTCATCGATGGAAACCTGCTGTATGATGGGAGAGTACTTTGAAAGTATCTCCATGAAGGCTTCAGAATAGTAGTGGTAGGTGGCAAAGTCACTCTCCACAAGCACCAGCTGAGGGCACTTCTGCAGGGCTTTGACCACCGGCTCACCGGTTACAATCCCGTATTTCTTGGCAGGGATTGACTTGGCAGTGATGATGCCATGACGCTTCTTCACATCGCCTCCAACCGCAGAGGGGATAGTGCGCAGGTCAACGCTTCCCGGTTCCTCCTTAAGTGCCTTCAAGGCTGACCAGGACAGGAAAGCGGAATTAACATCTATGTGGAATATTATGTTGTCATATTTATCAAATTCGGGATATGATTTCATACCCTTATGATACACCGAACAGCTGTTTGGTTCAACATCATATAAACCATCATAAGGCAAAAAAGATAATTTCATCAGGCACTGAAATTATTGAAACTAATTTTGAAATTTTGGTAAATTTTTTGCCCTGACATGTTGATATAGAGCGAAAACTAAGTTAATATTAAGTCAAAGAAATGGACACATAGTATGCCCGCTTGTGTATTATGTATAGGAGTAGAGAATATGAAAAAGTTACAGATGAAAAGGGTTTTAGCAGTAGTTATGACTGCGGTTATGGCATTTTCAGTAGCAGCATGTGGTGCAACTACTGAATCTGTAATCGACGATCAGGCTGCTACCAGAGGGTTGGACGAAGGTGCCGGTGAGATCTGGATCGATGATGAGGCAATTGCTCTTGCCGGATCAGCTGCTTCTTCACAGGCTGCACTTGATGCCTGCACAGCAGTATTCAATCTGATGAATCAGCAGAGAGCAGCACAGGGGCTTTCACAGCTGGCCTGGAGCGATGCACTTACAAATGCAGCTCAGGTTCGTGCAAGTGAGATTGTAGGAACATTCTCCCACACAAGACCTAATGGTTCAGCATTCTGGACAGTTGATTCCAATTGTATGTACGGTGAGAACCTTGCTAAGCTGTATCAGTCAGCTGACAGCGTATACACAGCATGGATGAATTCACCTACCCACGCAGCAAATATTATGGATTCCGGCTACAAGACAGTAGGAATTGCTATTTGCCAGGCAGGCGATGGCAGCTGGTACTGGGCTCAGGAATTTGGATATTAAACGAGTAAAGGTAAAAAAAGCACAGCTCATGCTTGCATGAACTGTGCTTTTTCTTACTTTTACGAGCAAAGACCATGAGGAAGTAGCGCGGTAGCGCGGATTCCGAATGGGCTTTGAGGATTGCGAGAGCGAAGCGGAGCAATCCGCGTTTAATATAGTGTCATTTCTAGTAGCGCGATAGCGCGGATTCCGAATGGTTTTGCAGGATTGCTAGAGTGAAACGGAGCAATCCGCGTTTAATATATGGTATAATTAGTACAAATATAATGAATACCTGGGGAGGTGTTACTATGTTTGGAAAATCATCAAAAGACATCTACATCAACAATGAGACAAGGCCACTTTCAGTTTCGGGAGCCAACGACAATCCCTATATGCAGGAGATGCTCCGTGGCGAAGAAAAGCGCCGTGAGAAGAACCGCGATGATATCCACAACAGACAAAACGGCTATATTAAGTGAATATTTTCTCATATAACCTGAAACCACCTCTTTCTGAGGTGGTTTTTTGCGTTTTATCGTGTCATTTTATCACATTTTGATGTACAATTTATTTATCGAAGAGGAGTGCAAAAATGGACGAAATGATTCGAAAACAAAAGACAAGACCCGCTGTTCAGAAGGCTCTTGTCTTTATCGGTTTAATTGTAGGGGGCGTCCTTCTTAATTATCTGGGAACTTTTTTTGCAAATTTTACCGGTATTCCTGTTTACCTTGATGTAATAGGAACCATGGTCACAGCTATGCTGGGAGGTTATCTTCCGGGTATTCTGGTGGCTTTGGTCGGACCTGTTATCAACACCTTATCCGGCGCTGATACAGCAGCTATTTCCTATACGGTTCTTAATGTTCTGATAGCCATTATCACTGCATTTTTCTATGACAAGAAATACATGGAAAAGGCCCAGGGTGTCATGCTTGCCATGATCCTTGATGCCATAGTCGGCGGCATTTTGGGCGGAATCATTACCTGGTTTATCTATGGTGCCGAAGGAGAGGATACCTCATCTTCGCTGGTTCATGGCCTTACAACCAATATGGGAATGTCTCCCTTTGGAGCTGAGCTTGCCGGTGGATTTTTTGTGGATCTGGCAGATAAGGCCATATGTCTTTTCCTGGCTCTTACCTTAGTGTATTGCCTTCCGGCTAAGACCAGAAAGATGTTCAAGATCCATGCCTGGAGACAGGAGCCTCTTTCCAGCGAGGTACTTAAGAAAATCAGGGAAAAGAGAAGCAGACAGGCGTCACTGAGACTCAAGCTTGTAGCACTACTTACTGCTGCAGCCGTTATTATCGGAGCATCTGCCATCTATATCTGCTATGTAATGTACTTTAATTCTACAGTTGATCACCAAAAGCTCTATGCCATTGGCACGGCAGAGATGGCAGCGGGAATGGTTGACGGCAACAGGGTTGACGAATATCTGTCCCTTGGAAAGGCCAGCGCCGATTACAGAACTGTTGAGAGCAATTTAAAGAAAATACAGGAATCTTCAAGCTTCACAGAATATGTTTACGTTTACAAGATCCTGCCTGACGGATGCCATGTTGTATTTGATGTGGCAGGAGAGGGCGGAGTTACGAGCTCAACCGGAGAAGTGATTCCTTTTGATGAATCCTTTTCTGAATATGTCCCAAGTCTCCTTGCAGGAGGCAGGATTGAGCCTATAGTTACAGACGATACCTATGGATGGCTCCTTACTGTTTATGAACCAATAATCAATAGCGCAGGGGAAGTTACAGCCTATGCCGGAGTTGATATTTCCATGGATTCCTTAAGGGCAGAATCCAGAAGATATATTGTAAAAGTTATGTCCGCCTTCCTTGGTATCTTTGCCCTGACCCTGGCAATAGGTCTTTACCTGGCTGAGTACCATGTTATCCTGCCTCTTAACACTATGGCTTACACAGCATCTCTTTTTACCGATAAGAAGGAAAATGCTCTGGAAGAGACGGCGGATATGTTCCACAAGCTTCTTATCTCCACCGGAGATGAGACTGAGAACCTCTATAATGCTTTCTCTGAGATGACAGATGAGAACCTTGAGTATCTAACGGACATCCGGAACAAGAACCAGATAATCAGCCAGATGCAGGATTCAATGATCCTGGTTTTGGCGGACATGGTTGAGAGCAGGGATAAGAATACGGGAGACCATGTAAAGAAGACAGCAGAGTATGCCAAGCTTATTATGGATGAGCTGGTAAAAGAAAATATGTATACCGATCAGCTGACAGACAAGTTCAGGTCTGATGTTTTCAGATCTGCACCTCTTCACGACATTGGTAAGATCAGCGTATCGGACGCCATCCTTAACAAGAACGGCAAGCTTACGGATGAAGAATTTGCAGCCATGAAGGGGCACACCACTGCAGGAGCTGAGATCCTTGACAGGGTAATGGCCACAGTTCCCGAATCAGATGAAGGCTACCTTAACGAAGCAAGGACCATGGCTTTGTACCACCACGAAAAGTGGAACGGCAAAGGCTATCCAACAGGTATCAGCGGCTATGACATTCCTCTTTCAGCCCGTATCATGGCAGTAGCAGACGTATTTGATGCACTTGTATCCGATAGGAGCTACAAAAAAGGCTTCTCCTTTGAGAAGTCCATTGGCATCATTGAGGAGAGCTCCGGCTCCCACTTCGATCCGGTTATAGTACAGGCCTTCCTTAATGTTCAGGAAGAAGCCAGAAATATTATGACAAAGCATTACAATGAATAAAAGCAACGAAAAGGGCGCCACCTAAGATGATTAACCATCCAGGTGACGCCATTTTTTTATTTACAGCATGCTTGCATCGCCTTCTGAGTACTTTTCGTCGCAGTACTTGCAGCGGTAGATCTCATTCTTTTCATCGGCAAGATAGAAGATCTGTGGAAGCTCCTGCTCGATGGATGAGATACAACGAGGATTGTGACATTTTATTACTCCGGTGATTTCCTTGGGAAGTACCAGAGATCTCTTTTCAATTATTACACCGTCCTTGATTACGTTAACGGTGATGTTGTGGTCTATGTAGGCAAGGACATCAAGGTCAAGGCTGTCGATGTCACACTCGACTTTCAGAATGTCTTTTTTGCCCATGGCTTTGCTCTTGGCGTTTTTGATAATGGCTACGGTGGAATCCAGTTTATCAAGGCCAAGGTGTCTGTAGATCTGCATACTCTTTCCGGCTTTTATATGATCAAGAACGAATCCTTCTTCAATTTTTCCAATATTTAACATTTCTTTTCCTCCCCGGTTTTACTGTATTTCAAGAAGTGTAAGTATGAGTGCCATCCTTACGTAGAGACCGTATTGAACCTGCTTGAAGTAGGCGGCTCTTGGGTCATCATCTATTTCTACGGAGATCTCGTTTACCCTTGGAAGAGGGTGGAGGATAAACATCTTTTCTTTTGCCAGAGCCATTTTCTCCTTGTCCAGGATGTAGAAATTACGAAGTCTTATGTAGTCTTCTTCGTTGAAGAATCTTTCTTTCTGAACTCTTGTCATGTAGAGGAAATCAAGCTGTGGCATTACTTCTTCAAGCTTTATCACTTCCTCAAAGGGGATGTCCTTCTGGCGAAGCATCTCTGTGATGTAGTCAGGAACCCTAAGCTCCTTGGGAGAGATGAAGATAAAGCGGATACCCTTATATCTGCTCAGGGCATTTATCAGGGAGTGAACGGTTCTGCCGAATTTAAGGTCTCCGCACAGGCCGATGGTAAAGTCCGATAACTTTCCGTAAAGAGATCTTATTGTCAAAAGATCTGTGAGCGTCTGGGTAGGATGCTGATGTCCGCCATCACCTGCATTGATAACAGGTATGGAAGATCTTGAGGCTGCAACCATGGGAGCACCTTCCTTGGGATGTCTCATGGCACAGATATCCGCAAAGCAGGAGATGACTCTTATGGTATCTGCAACGCTTTCCCCTTTGGCTGCTGAAGAGTTGGATGCATCGGCAAAGCCCATGCACTTTCCTCCAAGGCGCAGCATTGCTGTCTCAAAGGACAGCCTTGTTCTTGTGCTGGGTTCGTAGAAGCAGGTGGCAAGGATCTTGCCGTCACATTTGTGGGAATAGCCCTCCATGTCTCTTTCGATTTCCCCTGCCAGGTCAAAAAGCTTCTCAAGTTCCTCCACAGAAAAATCCAGTGGATTCATCATGTGTCTTAAATTTTTCATAGATTCCCCCGTTCCTTTTATTGGTTTATATTTAACTTAAGCGCGTACCCTCGAAAGAAGATACGCGCTTATTATTTAACTACTTGGCTGATACTGAAAACGGCTCCGCAGGAGCTGAGAGGTCAACCGGCATATGGAAGTAAACATCTTCTGTGCCAAATACTTTGAAATAGATATAACGGCTGGTGACATTAATGCTGTTGACAATGCCATCATAAAGAACAAGCTTGTCACTACCGTCAAGGTTACATCTGCGAAGTGATGGTGTCTCTGCATTGGAGAATGAGTAGTAAATATAATTCCTGTCAAGGGTGAAGCAGTCAACTCTGTCAGAGGTAACAAGCTGCTGTTCACCGGTGGAGAGATTGGTTCTCCAGATGCTGTAGTTGGAATCACCGTTTAAGTAATAAAGATAACCATCCTGTACGGCAGGGAAGAAGTAGTTGCCGGCAATGGCACTGTTCTCTGTGTCGCCTGCCCTTGTATTCATCACATGAATGTTGTGATCAGAGCTAATGCCTGTAAAATAGATAGTTCCGTTGTCATAGCAAAGAGGAGAAATAAGCTGCTGGGCAACTAAAGTATCATCCGTCTTGTTGCACTTTATCTTGTGGAGAGAGCCTCCGTTTGTCTTGATCTGATAGTAGAGATATTCTCCGCAAAGCTGAACCTCTCCGCAGAAATCACGAACAAGACAGGTCTGATCCTGTCCGTTAGTCCTGCAACGATACAGACCAAACTGGTTGGTGGCTGCACCAAGGCCCGATACCTTTGAAGATTTATTGGTGGAATCCATGTAGAAATAGAGAAATCCGTCAGCTCCGCTGATATATTTGGCACCCATGGTGGTGAGACGCTTGGGCTTGGTCTCGTCCACATTCATGGAGTAAAGACAATTGTAGTCGGAGGCATTGGCGAAATAAACCTTGTCGTCCATTTCAAAGAAAAGTCCTCCGTTCTGAAGATTACCGGAGGAATTACCTGAGTTCGAAGGGTCCATGGGAACACGCTTACCGATGAAATAAAGAGTAAGTGTCGTGCCAAGAACAAGAAACATTATGATGAATAGAAGTAAGGCTTTTTTGTTCATATCACGTCCTCCTTAAGTCATTATATCCCTTGTCTGTTCTTGCTATCAAGCAGTAATTGTTCTAAAATTTATCTATGAATTCAAAGGAGCGGACAAATGGACTTACGTGAACTACGAGAGCAGATCGATGAGATAGATGCAAAGCTTGTGGAGCTATACGAGGACAGGATGAAGGTCTCTGACCAGATTGCTGACTACAAGATTTCCACAGGCAAGAAGGTTTTTGACAGGGAGAGGGAAAAGGAGAAGATAAGGGCTGTAAAGGAACTGACCCATTCTGAGTTTAACAGTATAGGAGTGGAAGAGCTCTTTTCCCAGATCATGTCCATGAGCAGGAAGCTCCAGTATCAGAAGCTTGCCCAGAAGGGGGCAAGTCTTCGTCTTCCATTCATTCAGATTGATTCCCTTAATAAAGATACCAGCAGAGTATGCTATCAGGGGGCTGAGGGCGCCTATTCAGAGCTGGCGACCAAAAAGTTCTTTGGAGATAATGTAAACTGCTTCCACGTTGATTCCTTCAGAGATGCCTTTGGCGCTCTTGAGGACGGAAGTGCGGACTACGCTGTTCTTCCAATAGAGAATTCTACAGCAGGTATAGTGAGTGAGGTATATGATCTGCTTACAGAGTATGAGAACTTTATAGTAGGGGAGCAGATCATAGAGATAAGACATTGCCTTTTGGGACTTCCCGGGGCGAAGCTTTCAGACATAAACACTGTTTATTCCCATCCCCAGTCCCTTATGCAGTCAGCGAGATTTCTTTCTGAACACAGTGGTATCAAGCAGGTTAGCATGAAGAACAACGCCTTTGCTGCAAGGAAGGTGTCCCAGGACAAGGACATAACCCAGGGAGCCATTGCAGGAGAGAATGCTGCGAAGATCTATGGCCTTGAGGTTATTCAGGAGGGGATAAATCAGGCTGATGCCAACTCCACCAGATTCATCGTGGTTACCAATCAGAAGGTCTTTTTAAAGGATGCAAAGAAGATCAGCCTTTGCCTTGAGATTCCCCACGAGGCCGGATCTCTTTATCACATAATGTCCCACTTTATCTACAACAACCTTAACATGACCAAGATAGAGTCAAGACCGATTGAGGACAGAAACTGGGAGTACAGGTTCTTTATTGATTTTGACGGAAACCTTGAGGACAGCGCTGTGAAGAACGCTTTAAGGGGCCTTAGGGAAGAAGCAAAGGTCATGAAGATACTTGGCAATTATTAACTGAATTTTGGCTCACGGACCTTTATGCGTGGGCTTTTACGGAGTAAAGCCATGAACGGAGAAGTTTTTGCTGCTATTGATTTGGGATCATATGAGATGGCCCTTAAGATATTTGAGCTGTCTGAGAAGAACGGCGTAAGAGAGCTGGATCACATCCGTCATCGTATGGATCTGGGAAGCGAGACCTATGCTACCGGCCAGATCAGCATTAGTCATATGGATGAGATGCTAAGGATCCTTTCGGAATTTCGCCAGATCATGAAAGGGTACGGTGCGACGCACTACAAGGCCTATGGAACCAGCGCCGTAAGAGAGACCAGGGACTTTGTTGTGCTCCAGGAGCTTATAAAGCAAAGGACCCATATACAGGTAGACGTGCTTAGTAACTCTGAGCAAAGGTTCTTAGATTACAAGTCCATCGCCCTTAAGGGTGACCAGTTCAAGGAGGTCATCAAAAAGCCCACAGCCATCATAGATATCGGCGGTGGAAGCATACAGATATCTCTTTTCGAAAAGGATGCCCTGGTGGCGACCCAGAACCTGAAGACCGGAGTGCTGAGGCTCCATGCCATCATGAATACCGTTCAGGCTACAAGGCTTAAGTACTTTGAGCTTATATCCGAACTCGTAAATACACAGCTGGCTGTCTTTTCCAAGATGTATCTAAAGGACAGGAAGATAGAGAATCTTATCATCATCGATGACTATGTATCCCCGGTCCTTCGACGAATCAAGAATGAGCCCGGGCAGGTGGGATATACCTCTGCCAGTGAGTACAACGGCTTTTTGGACAACGCTGCCGACAAGAATTCCATAGAGGTGGCAAAACGCTTCAACATTCCTGAGGATAACATACCTCTTCTGTACGTGTCTGCCATCCTTATCAAGTGTATTCTTGATATCACCAAGGCAGAGCATCTGTGGGCACCGGGCGTGAGCTTATGCGATGGCATAGCCTACGAGTATGCTGAGAAAAAGAACTTTATCAAGACTCCCCACGACTTCGAGCAGGACATTGTATCCTGTGCTCAGAATATTTCGAAGCGCTACATGGGCAGTAAGAGCAGACGCGAGACTCTGTGGCAGATAGCAGCCACCATCTTTGACAACACCAAGAAGATACACGGCCTTTCAAAAAGGGACAGACTTCTTTTGCAGGTGGCAACAATGCTCCATGACTGCGGTAAATATATCAGCATGGTAAATCTTGGGGACTGCTCCTATAACATCATCATGTCCACTGAGATCATAGGTCTTTCCCACAAGGAGAGGCAGATAGTGGCAAATGTGGTCAGGTACAATCACGAGGATTTTGATCACTATGACAGTAGGAGTCCTTTCCTTGAGGGCCTTTCCCAAGAGGACTACTTAAAGGTTGCGAAGCTTACTGCAATCCTTCGTGTAACTAACGGCCTTGACAGAACACACAAGCAAAAGTTCAAGGATATTAAAGTCTCTCTGAAAGACAAAGAGATGATAATATATATTGACACCAGAGCGGACATCACTCTGGAGAAGGGGCTTTTTGGCAACAGGGCAAACTTCTTTGAAGAAGTATTCGGAATAAGACCTATTATCAGACAAAAGAGAACCTTCTAAATATCTAAAACCTGACGAGGTATCACTATGGCAAAAGAAAAAATCATTGTTGATTACGATGACCCCAAATTATATATAAACAGGGAGCTGAGCTGGCTTCAGTTCAATGAAAGGGTTCTTTCAGAGGCAGAGGATGATTCCAATCCTTTGTTTGAAAGGCTTAAGTTCCTTAGCATTTCAGCCAGCAACCTGGACGAGTTCTTTATGGTAAGGGTGGCTTCCTTAAAGGACATGATAAATGCGGGCTACAAGAAGCTGGATATTGCCGGGATGACTGCCTCTGAGCAGCTGTCCGAGGTTCTTTCCCAGGTCCACAGATTTGTCGACAAGCAGTACGAGATCTATAATCGTCAGCTGATCCCCATGCTTCAGGAGAAAGGTCTTTTCATATCGGACGGAAGCGACCTTAGCAAGAAGGACCAGGAGTATGTGGATCGCTATTTCGACGACTTTGTTTATCCTGTTCTTACCCCCATGGCAGTGGATTCTTCGAGGCCTTTTCCTCTTATAAGGAACAAGACCCTGAATATCGGCGCACTTCTTAAAAAGAAAAAGGGTAAGGATGATGTGGACTTTGCAACGGTTCAGGTGCCTGACGTTCTGCCAAGAATCATTGAGATCCCCTGTGAGTACAACGGGATCTGCCCCAGGAAGGTCATGCTTCTGGAGGACCTTATCAAGAGGAATATGAGCAAGCTCTTTTTGAACTATGAGGTTCTTGAGAGCGCACCCTACAGGGTTGGAAGAAATGCCGACCTTTCCATCGACGAGGATGAGGCTGAGGATCTGTTAAAAGAGATCGAGAAGCAGATAAAGCGCCGTCAGTGGGGCCAGGCCATAAGGCTTGAGGTTCCTTCCGGAATAGATAAAAAGCTCCTTAAGATAATAGCAGGCGATCTGGGAGTTGAGAGCAACGAGATATATAACATAGATGGCCCCCTGGATCTGACCTATCTTATGAAGATGTACAAGCTGGAGGGCTTTGATGACGAGAAGGAGCACGGTTACCTTCCGCCTCAGCCTGTGCCTGAGTTTGATAACGGAGAGAATATCTTTGAAGTGATCTCAAAGGGCGATGTTCTGATGCACCACCCTTACCAGACCTTTGAAAATGTGGTGAGATTTGTTGAGGAGGCAGCAATTGACCCCAATGTTCTTGCCATTAAGCAGACTCTCTACAGAGTAAGCGGTAATTCCCCGATCATTGCAGCTCTTGCAAAGGCTGCAGACAACGGCAAGCAGGTAACGGTTCTGGTAGAGCTCAAGGCCAGATTTGATGAGGAGAACAACATCGTCTGGGCAAGGATGCTTGAGAAGGCCGGCTGCCATGTAATCTACGGACTTGTGGGACTTAAGACCCACTGTAAGATCACCCTTGTTGTCAGAAGGGAAGAGGATGGAATAAAGAGATACGTGCATCTGGCCACCGGTAACTACAACGATGCTACAGCACGTCAATATACGGATGTAGGTCTTTTCACCTGTGTTCCGGCAATCGGTGAGGATGCTACTGCTGTGTTCAACATGCTCTCCGGATATTCGGAGCCTCTTGGATGGAACAAGCTGTCTCTGGCTCCTTTGTGGCTTAAGGACAGGATCCTGCAACTCATAAAGAGAGAAGAGGAGCATGCCAGAGCGGGAGAACCGGCAAGAATCGTTGCCAAAATGAATGCCATCTGTCACAAGGATGTAATTGCTGCTCTTTATAAAGCCAGCAGTGCAGGAGTTAAGGTGGACCTTATCGTCAGAGGAATCTGCTGTCTTAGGGCAGGTATCCCGGGGGTGAGTGAGAACATTACCGTCAGGTCCATTGTGGGCAACTTCCTTGAGCATTCCAGGATTTTCTATTTTGAGAACGGCGGAAGTCCTGAGTTCTTCGCCAGCAGTGCTGACTGGATGCCCAGAAACCTTGAACGAAGGGTAGAGATTCTTTTCCCTGTGGAGGACGAGAGGCTAAGGGCAAAGCTATGGCATATTCTTGACACGGAGCTTAAGGATAACGTAAAGGCTCATGTCATGAATGATCAGGGCATCTATGTGAAAAGAACCAGTAAAGATATTAAGGGTGATGTTAAGAAGGTCAACTCCCAGAAGATATTTGGGGATGAGGCACTGGTGTCATCCAAAAAGCCTGAAGGGGTCAGCAGGGTATTTGTTCCCGAAAAGAACCCCAAGGCGTGATGTTGGAGGATGTAATGAGGTATATTCTGGCCTCCGGTTCGCCTAGAAGGAAAGAACTCCTTGCAAAGGTGATAGCGGAATTTGAGGTCATACCGGCAGTTTCTGAGGAAAACTGCGATGAGGTTGAACCGGATAAAATTGTCGAGGAGCTTTCTCTTAAAAAAGCTTCCGAAATATTTCATAAAAATTTAACGGAAAGTCGTCAAGGTTTGGTTGTAATAGGCGCAGACACCGTTGTATCATATAACCATAGAGTGTTGGGAAAACCTGCCGGAAGTCAGGAAGCATTTGAGATGGTGAAGATGCTCCAGGGCAGGACCCACAGTGTTTTTACCGGTGTGACGTTATTTTTTGTGGACAATAACGAGACAAAGCATGTAACCTTCAGCGAGTGCACGAAGGTGCATGTATCGGCCATGACAGATGAAGAGATACAGGAATATGCAGACAGCGGCGAACCACTGGACAAGGCAGGAGCTTATGGTATCCAGGGGCAGTTTGGCAAATACATAACCGGTATCGATGGCGACTATTACAATGTTGTGGGACTGCCGGTGGCAAGGCTCTATCAGGAATTAAAAGCAAATCATTTATTATAACCAGTGTTGGAGGTTTTTATGCACGAGTATGACGAAGCGGTTCTGAGATGTTTTCTTGAAAATCAGGGACAGCTATTTCCTGAGGACGTAGCCAGCAATATGGAGGAAGCAGAGGCTTTCCTGGAGGATTGTATGGCAGTGGTCGTAGATGGAGTAGAAGAAGTTGAGGAATACTTTGAGGAGTCAGGAGTTGACACCGAGGGCGGAAATGTCCTTGATGCCGATGAAGTCTTTGACGTGGGAGACGGACGCTACCTCATAGTTGAAGGATAAAATGGGTAAAAAGATATTTTTCTTTGATCTGGATGGGACTCTCCTTAACAGGGAAAAGCGCATCACCACGAAGACATTGGAGGCTCTTAAAAAGTTCACTGAAGCGGGGAATTATTTCTGTATAAATACAGGAAGAGCTATTGATAGTGCTAAAGCGGTGTACACTGGGCTTGAACTTGATTTCAAGGGGAGTTTTTTATGCGGTTCGAATGGAACCGAGATTTACAGTGTTGACGAAAGCAGATACATATTTAAGACAGGAGTGCCCTTAGAGCTTGTCCCGAAGATTCTGGATCTTGCAGATGAATACGGAGTACACTGTCATACCTACAATGAGGACCACATAGTTTCAAGGCACAATGGGGAGTGCATGGACTATTACCGAAGGGTTATCAAGACTCCGCTTATTGTTACGGAAGATGTTCTTGAGTATATAAAAGAGCCTCCTTCCAAGATGATAGCCATTGAGCTTCATGATCATGACAAGCAGGAGAGGTTCAGGCTGGCCCTTAAGGATATGGTGGGAGAGAGGCTTACACTTCTTTATTCCAATCCTTATTACATGGAGATATTTCCCTCGGAGGCGGGAAAGGGGAGCGCAGTTAAGAGGCTTGCGGATCTTCTTGGAGTAGATATCAAAGATACCTATGCGGCAGGAGATGAGCAAAACGACTGTTCCATGATACAGGCAGCCGGCTGTGGGATCGCCATGATAAACGGGACGGACCTTGTAAAAAGTAGCGCTGACGTGATAACCAGATTTGACAATGATAACGATGGCCTTGCGGAATTTATCTTAGGTGCATTAGATTAATGGTTGTCTCTAGCACGTTAATGTGTTAAACTGCAACAGTATATAAATTACTGAAATGAGGAGAAATGGTATGAATATTGTTTGCTTGGATCTTGAGGGAGTACTGGTTCCGGAAATCTGGATAGCTTTTTCAAAGGAGAGCGGTATTCCGGAACTTAAGAGAACCACCAGAGATGAACCTGATTATGACAAGCTTATGAAATGGAGACTTGGGATCCTTAAGGAGCATGGCCTTGGATTAAAAGAAATCCATGAGACCATCGGAAAGATTGATCCCCTTCCCGGGGCCAAGGAGTTCTTGGATGAGCTTCGAAAGATAACCCAGGTCATAATCATCAGTGATACCTTTACACAGTTTGCAACTCCGCTTATGGAGAAGCTTGGATGGCCAACTATTTTCTGCAACACTCTTGAGGTGGCTGAAAGCGGTGAGATAACAGGCTTTAAGATGAGATGCGAAAATTCCAAGCTCTCTACGGTCAAGGCTTTACAGTCAATCGGCTACGAAACAATTGCCAGCGGAGACTCATATAATGATCTTGCAATGATACAGGCATCTAAGGCAGGATTTCTTTTCCGCTCTACAGACAAGATCAAGGCGGATTATCCTGATCTTCCTGCTTTTGAGGATTACAATGATCTTCTTGATGCCATAAAACGCACACTTAGTTAAGAGGTGTTTATGTGGGATTATAGCTTTGCAGTTCCCAGCTTGCTAGTGCTGACTATAATTCTTTTATTCTATTTTTCTTTACCGCGACTGCCAATAAGGATGAACGGGAATTTCCTGAACACCCTTATTGTGAATAGTGCGGTCATTTTTCTTGACATTGTTTCCAGCTGGGCGGATGAGCATTATACTCAGCATACTGTGGCTGTTTTGTATGTCTTAAACGCCCTTTATTTTGCTTTTTTCTTTGCCAGAGCCTATGTGTTCTTTGAATATACGGCAAATGTTTTCAGGCTGGATCCCTCGAAAAAGCTGCTGCAAGGGGCACTCCTCAGGCTTCCTTTTATTGTTGCTATTGTGATAACCTTATCAAGTCCCTGGACGGGGCTTGTCTTTAGCATCCGGGAAGATGGATATCATTCCGGACAGCTTTATAATCTGGTTTATTATATTTTCTATCTTTATCTTATTTTTTCATTCTTTGTTATTTTTGCATACAGAAGACGTGTGCCCAGAAGGCGCCATCGGTACAGTATCCTCCTTGTCAATCTGTTACTGGTGGTGGGTATCACTGCGAGGGGAATGTATCCAAGGCTACTTCTTATGGACACCTTCTGCCTCATGGCTATTATTGTCCTTTATCTGACCTTCCAGAACCCTGAGTTTTATCTGGAGCTTCGAGGACCTATATTTAACAGCACAGCTTTCCGTGACTACATTGATGAGAATAACGGCAAACTCCACCATAAGGCGCTTGGGATAGTTGTCCACAACTATCATGAGATGAGAGATATCTATGGCGGACGCCAGATAGACAGGGGTATTTCACTGATCTCCAACTATTTGGTGGAAAACTTCCAGGATTATCTTATTTTCTATTATAGAAAAGGAAGGTTTATTATCCTTGGAGATAAAGATATGCCCATGGAGCATGCCATGGGGCTGATAGGAAGTCGTTTTGATCAGCCCTGGACAGCTGATGACCTGGAGCTTTATCTGGAAGCGGAATTTGTGACGGTTGAGATGTCTGATTCCGTGGAATCAGCAGATGCACTGCTTAATGCCATGATCCTGGCTATGGAGAAGGCGGATAAGCTTGATGCTACGGAGCCGATTGCCCTTGACAGATTAGCAATTGAGAGCAACGAGAAAGAGACCACTGTTAAAAGACTTTTGGAGAAGGTTGTTGACGAGGACAGTGCTGAAGTATATCTTCAGCCTATTGTCAGAGCAACTAATGGGGAAATTGTGGGAGCTGAGGCACTCTCAAGGATAAGGGATGATTCAGGCAATCTGATTCCTCCGACAGTTTTTATCCCGATTGCAGAGAGAAATGGACGTATCAACAAACTGGGAGAGCAGGTTTTTGAGAAAACTGTAAGGTTTGTCAAAGAGAATTCCCTGGATAAATTGGGTGTCTCCTGGATCAACGTCAATCTTTCACCCATTCAGTTCATGAGACCTGACCTTGATGAGAGATATGATGCAATAATCAAAAAATATGATATTGATCCAAGGAGTATTCATCTGGAAATTACAGAGGAGTCCATGGAAGATGACAGCTTCCTTAGAAGACAGATGCAAGCCATGGATGCCAAGAACTTTAAGTTCGTGCTTGATGATTACGGTACCGGTTATTCCAACCTGACAAGGCTTAAGAAATGCCCGTTTATCAATGTCAAGCTGGATATGAGCCTTGTCTGGGACTACATAAGCGAACCTGATGAGATACTCCCCAACATGATACAGGCCTTTAAGCATATGAAATTCACTGTGACAGCGGAAGGTATTGAGAACGAGGATATGGCCAACATCATGAGAGATATTGGCTGTGACTTCCTGCAGGGATATTACTTCTCAAAGCCGCTCCCAATGGAGGAATTTATAGAAAAGTACAGCACATAATTAAGATACGTGCCGGCAGTCAATCAGGCTGCCGGTTCTTTTTCTTTATTGTTAATGCTGTTGCTTTTTAGCGACAATTCTCATATAATACAGACTGTTGTTAAAGGTAGAATTTTATATAGAATATTGAGGTTTTTAAATGATTAGTGCTAATAACGTAACCTTGAGAGTTGGAAAGAAAGCTCTCTTTGAAGATGTAAATATCAAGTTTACAGAAGGTAACTGCTATGGAATTATCGGAGCAAACGGAGCCGGTAAGTCAACCTTCCTTAAGATCCTTTCAGGACAGATTGAGACCACCAACGGAGATATTGCCATTACTCCCGGTCAGCGTCTTTCCTTCCTGGAACAGGACCACTTCAAGTACGATGACAACGTGGTTCTTGATACTGTTATTGCAGGTAATGCCAGACTTTTCGAGGTTATGAAGGAAAAGGATGCCATCTACGCCAAGGAAGATTTTACTGACGAAGATGGAATCAAGGCCAGTGAGCTTGAGGCTGAGTTTGCCGAGATGAACGG
>DFGW01000076.1:0-990 GCA_002372465.1 Butyrivibrio sp. UBA3740 | reverse complement strand
TGCCGAGATGAACGGCTGGGAAGCTGAGTCTGATGCAGAGAGCCTTCTTAACGGCCTTGGAATTGAGACTGAGTATCACTACAAACTCATGAAGGAGCTGGACGGTAATCAGAAGGTTAAGGTTCTTCTGGCAAGAGCTCTTTTTGGAAATCCAGATATCCTTCTCCTGGATGAGCCTACCAACCACCTTGATCTGGATGCTATTGCATGGCTCGAGGAGTTCCTTATCAATTTTGACAACACAGTCATTGTTGTGTCCCACGACAGATATTTCCTTAATAAGGTCTGCACATATATTGCCGATATCGACTACGGCAAGATACAGCTCTATGCCGGTAACTATGACTTCTGGTATGAGTCATCACAGCTGATGATCCGTCAGATGAAGGAAGCCAACAAGAAGAAGGAAGAGCAGATAAAAGAGCTCAAGGAGTTCATCGCAAGATTCTCTGCTAACGCAAGTAAGTCCAAGCAGGCTACCTCAAGAAAGCGTGCCCTTGAAAAGATCGAGCTTGATACCATCAAGCCTTCCAGCAGAAAGTATCCATACATTGACTTCAGACCTGACAGGGAGATCGGTAACGAGGTTCTTACGGTTGATGGAATTTCCAAGACAATTAACGGTGAGAAGGTTCTTGATAACATTTCCTTTGTTGTACAGCATGACGACAAGATCGCCTTTGTTGGTGGAAACGAGCTTGCAAAGACAACTCTTTTCCAGATTCTCATGGGCGAGATCGAGCCTGATGAGGGAACCTATAAGTGGGGTGTAACAACTTCCCAGGCTTATTTCCCTAAGGACAACACAAAGGAATTTGACAACGACTACAACATTACAGAATGGCTTACAGGCTATTCAGAGATAAAGGATTCCACTTATGTAAGAGGATTCCTTGGACGTATGCTCTTTGCAGGTGAGGATGGAATCAAGAAGGTTAAGGTACTGTCCGGAGGAGAGAAGGTAAGATGTCTTCTTTCCAAGATGATGAT
>DFGW01000241.1 GCA_002372465.1 Butyrivibrio sp. UBA3740 | reverse complement strand
TGTGCTTCCTGAACCAAATACAAGGAAAAGAACCAACCATACAGAACCTGAATCTACGAAGGACTTAAGTGCTGCCCACTTTGAAACCAGCATACCAAATGGTGCCATGAACATTCCGCAGATACCGATGATCATGATAAATGCCAGTCTTGGAAGCTTGATGATAAGTCCGTGCATATCCTCGATATCACGGCTGTGCATACAGTTCTCAATGTCACCTACGGTCTGGAACAGAAGTGACTTTGATACAGCGTGGAAAAGAACCAGCATAACAGCTGCCCAGACACCCTCTGTAGTACCTGTTCCTGCGCAGGCAGTGATAAGACCAAGGTTTGAAATTGTAGAATAAGCAAGCACCTTTTTGCCATCGCTTACGGTAATAGCAAGAAGAGATGCTGCGAAGAAAGTGAATCCGCCAATAACTGTGATCATTATACCTGTAAGTGTTCCGTACATAACAGGTGAAACTCTGATCAGCATATAGACACCAATCTTAACCATTGTTGCTGAGTGAAGCAACGCACTGGAAGGAGTTGGTGCAACCATGGCTCCAAGGAGCCAACGTGAGAACGGGAACTGTGCACTCTTGGTAAGTGCAGCAAAAGCAAACAGTGTTACAGGAACGATAACAAGATCGTATCCGCCATCTGTAACCTGACTTAAGTTTGAAATGCCAAGAGCCATATTGCAGAACATAAGACCTGCAGCAAATCCGCATCCACCAAGAAGGTTCATCCAAAGAGCTCTGAAGGAATTGTCTACAGCCTCCTGTGTTCTTGTATAACCAATCATGAGGAATGAACATACTGAAGTGATCTCCCAGAAGAAATAGATCCATCCAAGAGAATCAGATGAAATAAGTCCAAACATTGCTCCAAGGAATACAAACATAAGAGCCAAAAAGTAATTGGATCTGTCTTCTACATCAGTATGATGGTTGTGATAATCCTTCATATAACCTGATGCGTAAATACAGATAAGGATACCTACGATACCAACAATAAGGTACATAACCGCTGCGAAGGTATCGATCCTTAAATGAGTGTTTCCTTCAACTACTTTTCCTGTAAGGTCCATCCAAAGAACAGGGATAGTTCCTGCAAGGGAAAAGATAATTGCATAATACTTCTTGTACTTGATTGACAGGAAGCATACAAGACACATAAGGAATATCTCTCCTCCGATGACAATCTTGTCCGGAATATGAGTCTCCTCCAGATAAACAAACTGGGATGTGTCCCCTGAGATAAGTACATTCACAGCAACATAAATAGCAGCTGCCATTATGGTGAAACCACCAAGGAAAATAATAGCACTGCGAAGTGGGCTGGCATTCTTAAGAATACCAATCAGTATTGCCATGATGAAGGGAAACAGAATAAGAAAGTTTACTACGTTTAAAATTGGAATAGCCAAGGTCTTACGCCCCTTTCACATACAATTCTCATAAAGCAGAACGCTCATGAGTTTTTCATAAATTTGTCGACGGCCTCATTTAGTTCAATGATAGCCTCATCATCTCCGTCCTGAACTGCATGAACAATACAGTGACTCATATGTTCCTTCAGTATCTCTTTTCCGCAGTTATTGATAGCGGACCTTACAGCAGCCAACTGTATGAGAACCTCAGTACAATCCCTGTCATCTTCAACCATCTTCTTGACTGACTCAAGATGACCGATTGCCTTTGAAAGCCTGTTGACAATGGCCTTCATATGTTCAGGATCATGGTGATGTTCATGATGCTCATGATGATGACTCTTTGAACTCATAAAAACCTCCATAAAGAATGTGCGTTTTTTGTTAATTTTTTGACTTTTAATAGCAAAAAATAATAAATTCCCCAAAAACGCACAACTGACCGAATATCATTATATTTCTGAAAGAATAAAAAATCAATAAAGATTATCTAACATTTCCAATAATCTTATATAAAAGCTGATATAAAAGCTTGGACTCCTCCACTGAAAGCCTTACACAGGAGCCCATCTGAGCAGGAATATTGATGGCTTTATCCTTAAGAGCCTCTCCTGACTTGGTAATTGTAACCACCAAGTTTCTCTCATCTTCGCTGGATCTGACTCTGGTGATATAACCCTTTGATTCAAGCTTTTTAAGTACCGGAGTAAGAGTACCGGAATCAAGATACAGGCACTCTCCCAAAGTCTTAACATTAACAGTCTTCTTCTCCCAAAGGACCATCATAGTAATGTACTGTGTATAAGTAAGATCTATATCATCCAGGTAAGGCTTATACTTCCTGATGATCTCCTTTGAGCAGGCATAAAGCGGAAAGCAAAGTTGATTGCCAAGCTTTAATGATTCATATTTGTCCTGACTGTTTTCCATAGCATTCTCCTAAACAATAAATTTTATGCTATTTATTATATCACAATTTACCTGTGCTGTATCTTTTCTTCCAAATAAGTAAATAACATTGTCAGATAACGCATGAAGGGTTCAGTGGCAATGGCAAATAAAACAAATAGCATTACGCACTCTACTGATACATAGGATATTGAGAACAGGTCGTTAAAGATAAAAGCAGCAATTATCATCCCCGCAACACAGCCAAGGATTACTCTTAATCTATATCTGTTGAGAGGCGTACATATATTGGTCAGGATAATAAATCCTACTATGGCCAAAAGAAATGTCGCAGCAACGGAAACATCTGTTGGATCAACACCAAAGGTATTGCCAAACACAACCAGTGCTGCAATGGCAAAAAAGTCAGTCAGCGCTGCCGGCATTGCCTTTAATAATACCTTAACGAGAAAATGTCCCTGAATCCTTCTGTTATTGGGCTCCATGGCAAGAAAGAATCCCGGAATTCCAATATTAAAAAGACTGACCATGGTGATCTGTGAAGGCTGCAAAGGATATGTCAGCACATTTATGATTGAGAACACAGCAAGAAGCAGTGAAAAGATATTTTTCACCAAAAACAGCGTTGCTGTCCTCTCGATATTGTTGATATTCCTTCTGCCCTCTGCCACAATCTTGGGCATATTTGAAAAATCGCTGTTCATAAGGACCACCTGGGCAGCCTGTACAGCAGCATCAGAGCCGGCAGCCATGGCAATTGAACAGTCAGCATCCTTCATGGCGAGAATATCATTGACACCATCGCCTGTCATGGCAACAGTGTGTCCATCCTTTTTAAGAGCTCTTACTATCTTCTGCTTTTGCTCAGGAGAAACACGACCAAAAACAGTATAATTTCTGACAGCTCCTTTGATGTCTTCATCCTCCAAAGTGCTGGCGTCAACGTACTTATCAGCATTATCGATTCCTGCGATCCTGGCCACCTCAGAAACGGTCATAGGATTATCTCCTGAGATAACCTTTACATCAACTCCCTGCTTTTTGAAGTAAGCAAAGGTGGCAGGAGCTGCTTCCCTTACGGGATTCTGTAAAAGAATAAATACCAGCGGTTTACATACAGCGCCTGTTAATTTGCCTTGAGGAAGCTCCACAGAAAGATTTGAAGATGATTCATCTATGACTTCTTTTCCATCGGCGCCGCCCAGATAGGAGGCAAAACAAAGCACACGAAGACCTCTTTGGGCAAATCCGTCTATGACATCCTTATACTCGGAGTAACGCTCCTGCAAAATAAATTCCGGAGCCCCCATAACAAAGGATCCATCTGTAAACTGAACAGCGCTGTACTTGTATTTCGAAGAAAAGGAATGGAAGGATACACAGGTTCTGCTGTTTCTTATGGGAAAATAATCCTCAAGAGCATGCATTGTTATGTTGTCATCAGGAACACATCCGATGTAATCCGCAATGAGATTAACATAATAATCAAAGACCTGTGGATCATCTGACACATCAGCAAGTACAGCATCAGCCACAAGCATGCTGTTGTCGGTAATGGTACCGGTTTTGTCAACGCATATGGTATCAACTCTTGCAAGAGTTTCAATGCTTCTCATGTCGTGCAACATGACCTTCTGCTTCGCAAGCCTGATGGTACTAAGACCCAAAGTAATACTAAGAAGCAGATAAAGACCTTCAGGAATCATTCCGATAAGTGCTGCCACCATGGAAGGGACACTCTCGGCAAAGGAATTCCCCTGAATATAAAAGCTCTGAACAAAAAGGCATATGCCCACAGGAATAATGATAAGTCCGGCAAAAGCAACTATCTTATTGATGGACTTTACCATCTCGGATTGCTCTGCTGAAGGCATCTTCTTGGCTTTGAGCATCAGCTGGGAAATGTAAGAATCCTGACCTACCCTCGTAAGGCGTGCAAGACATTTTCCGGATACCACAAAGCTCCCGGACATAAGCTCTGCCCCGGAATTTTTGATGATCTCATCAGCTTCACCTGTCAGGAGGGCTTCATTGACAGCAATCTCCCCATCAACAACTACAGCGTCAGCACAGATCTGATTGCCGGAGCTAAGAACAATAATATCCCCCAGCACAAGCTTATCAATAGGGACAATTTTCTCCTGACCGTCTCTTATGACCGTAGCAGTAGTCTGGTGAAGTACCTTTAGTCTGTCCAGCACATTCTTGGCTTTGATCCCCTGAATGATACCTATAAGGGCATTACAGATAACAACCGGCAAAAATGTCAGAGAATTAAAGGCTCCTGACACAATAAGAAGGACAGCCATAATAAAGAATATCAGGTTAAAGTAGGTGAAAATGTTCTCCTTGATGATATCCCTGTTGGTCTTACCAATATTCTCGATTTGAGTATTACCCTTCCCTTCCAAAAGAAGCTTTTCAGCTTCCTTAGATGAAAGGGACAGATTTGTGTTTTCCATATTATTTTGCTGTGTGGTTCATCTTCTTGATAGGAATATTTGCGTATAGCGCAGGTACAGTCTTTCCAGTGTTATCCTCTGCATCGACCTGGGTGATATTGATATCAATGCCATCCATATCGATCTCAGCATACTTGGAAAGGACTTCTATGATGTCGCTTCTGATCCTCTGCATCACTTCCGGATCGCAGCTTGCTCTGTCAGATACAAGAACAAGCTTAAGGCGGTCCTTGGCAACATCACTTGATGATTTTTTCTTAAAAAAGTCTGTAATCTTCATATTGATGTCACCCCTTGTCACCTTTTCTTAAACCAGGAAAAAATGCCTTTCTTAGAATCAAGATCAAGGAAAGGAACATTCTCTCCTGTGACACGACGGCAAATGTTCATATACGCCTGTCCGGCCAGTGAATTGTCCCCTACCAGTGGTTCACCGTTATTGGTGGATACAACAATGTTCTCATCATCAGGAACCTGTCCGATAAGCTCAACTGCCAGGATATCTACCACATCAGCTGCAGACATCATATCGCCTCTTTTGATCATGTCGGGGCGAAGCCTGTTTACTATGAGCTGATGATTCTTGATCTCTCTGGATTCCAAAAGACCTATGATCCTGTCAGCGTCACGAACTGCTGAAACCTCAGGTGTTGTAACGATTAAAGCTCTGTCAGCTCCTGCAATAGCATTCATAAAGCCCTGTTCAATGCCAGCAGGACAATCGAGGATTACATAGTCAAACTCTTCCTTCAATTCATCAGTAAGCTGTTTCATCTGTTCCGGAGTAACGCTGGTCTTGTCCCTGGTCTGGGCTGCAGGCATAAGGAAAAGATTGTCATATTTTTTATCCTTAATAAGAGCCTGATTTCTTCTGCAGTTGCCCTCAACCACATCAACAAGGTTGTAAACAATCCTGTTCTCAAGCCCCATAACCACATCAAGGTTACGAAGTCCTATATCAGTGTCAACAAGTACTACCTTTTTATTAAGTTTAGCAAGTCCGGTACCAACGTTGGCTGTAGTTGTTGTCTTTCCAACGCCGCCCTT
>DFGW01000142.1 GCA_002372465.1 Butyrivibrio sp. UBA3740 | reverse complement strand
TCAGGCTTTATCAGCTGATCTGGAGAAGATTTATGGCAAGCCGTATGGCTGCTGCCAGATATGAGACCACCTCTGTCAAGATCGATGCGGGAGAACACAGATTTACAGTGGCTGCATCCAAGACTGTATTTGATGGTTTCCTTAATGTTTACACTGATGATGAGGATCAGATTGAGAAGAATGTTCTCATGAAGAACCTTGATACAGATACAAGGCTTAAGTTCTCTTCCTTTGAAGCAGACCAGCATTTCACACAGCCTGCTCCTCACTACACAGAAGCCTCTCTCGTTCATGACCTGGAGGCACTGGGGATTGGAAGACCAAGTACTTATGCCCCCACCATCTCTACTATAATGGCGAGACATTACATTACCAAGGAGAATAAGAGTCTCTACATTACTGAGCTTGGTCAGGCAGTCAACAAGATGATGATGGAAGCTTTTCCTCAGATCGTTGATGTCAACTTTACCTCCAATATGGAAGCCTTATTGGATGGCATTGCCGATGGCGATGTAAAGTGGAAGACTGTTATTGAGAATTTCTATCCTGATCTTAACGATGCTGTCAAAGCAGCGGAGAAGGAACTTGAGAAGGTTCAGGTTCAGGATGAAGTTACTGATGAGGTATGTGAACTTTGTGGACGTAACCTTGTCATCAAGTACGGCCCTCACGGAAAGTTCCTTGCCTGTCCCGGATTCCCGGAGTGTAAGAACACCAAGCCATATTTCGAGAAGATCGGTGTAGCGTGTCCCAAGTGCGGAAAGGATATTGTCCTTAAAAGAACCAAGAAGGGACGTATCTTCTATGGTTGTATTGACAATCCTAACTGTGATTACATGTCCTGGCAAAGACCGGTTTCAAAGAAGTGCCCTAAATGCGGCGGAGTGATGTATGCAAAGAACTCCAAACTTGCTTGTGGAAACCCTGAGTGTGGCCATGTTGAGGATAAAGAAACTAAATAACGATAATTTTCTGAAAGTTTCTGAAAACTTCACCTTATTTTAATATTTGTAGGCGCTTTATTATTTGAAGCGCCTATTTTTTTATGCTATGATACAAATAGTGTAGTGAGAAATTAGACGTTTTTTCGTCTATACAGAATCAGGCTATACGAAATGGTGAATTATCTTGTAAAGGAGAACTCTGATGAGTAGTGTACAACTACTGGATAAGACCCGTAAGATAGGGAAACTGCTTCATAACAGTAATTCCGGAAAAGTTGTTTTCAACGACATCTGCAGAGTGCTGTGTGATATTTTATCCTCCAATATGTTTGTTATCAGTAAAAAGGGTAAGGTATTGGGAATTGGCGAGAGTGCAGATGTTGAATCATTGACGGGACTTTTAGTTGACAATGTAGGCTCTTTTATTGATCCTATGCTCAATGAGCGACTTCTTACGATCCTTTCCACCAAAGAGAATGTAAATCTGGAGACTTTGGGATTTGAAGGAATTGATTTTTCCAAATTCCAGGCTATCATTACACCTATTGAGATTGCAGGAGAGAGGCTGGGAACTCTTTTCATTTATAAAACCGAAAAACCCTACGACATTGACGACATTATTCTTTGTGAATACGGCACAACGGTAGTAGGACTAGAAATGCTTAGAGCTGTCAATGAAGAGAATGCTGAGGAAAGCAGGAAACTGGCAGTTGTAAAATCGGCTATAGGAACTCTTTCTTTTTCCGAAATGCAGGCCATCATACATATATTCGACGAGCTGGACGGAATGGAAGGCGTATTGGTGGCAAGCAAGATTGCAGACAGGGTGGGCATTACCAGAAGTGTAATTGTAAATGCCCTTAGAAAATTCGAAAGTGCCGGGGTAATAGAATCCCGGTCCTCAGGAATGAAGGGCACTTATATCAAGGTTACCAACGATGTTGTCTTCGGAGAAATAAAAAAGCTAAAGCAGGAAATCTGATTTGCCGATAAATATTGTAGTACAACAATATTTCCGACACGGATGGGATTATGATGAAAGGATTTATCAAAGGATAAATCCTTTCTTTGTTTTTTTCATACATTTTGTAGATAAACGCCGTAAAAAGCACAATATAAAGTATATAACACTTGTAATTTAGTGAAAAAAATCATATTATTAATAATAATGCGAAGGAGGGCTTGCAATTGATCAACAGCAATGTCTTTGACTACATTAACGTGCTTGATAAGGCCGCTGATGCGTCCTGGACCAGAAATGAAATAATTGCCAATAATATTGCAAACATTGATACGCCCGGTTACAAGAGGCAGGACCTCAACTTTGAGGATGAGCTTGAAAGAGCTCTTGGTCACTCGCGCTACAAAACCATGGATGCCAAGGTTTCAGATCTTAAGGACAAACACCTTGAGGCCAGGGTTGTTAATGATTACTCCGGATTTTCCTACAGAACTGACAAGAATAATGTGGACATAGATACTGAGAATGTTATCCTTGCAGCCAATCAGCTCAAGTATAACGGCCTTATGGAAGGCATTAAGTCAGAGTTTTCAAATCTTAATGCTGTGACCAAGTCATCATAATGTGGGAGGTGATTTAAGATGAGCATATTTGATTCTTTTAATATCAATTCATCAGGTATGACGGCTCAGCGTTTCAGAATGGATATCATTTCTGAGAACATTGCCAATGCTAATACCACCCGAACAGCAGATGGATCTCCTTATGTCAGAAAGGTTGTCAGATTTGAGGAGAAGGGGACACAGACTCCCTTTTCCAGGATCCTTAACGAAAGGCTGGACCATTATTCCGGGAGAGGAGTTAAGGTTACCACTGTTCAGGATGACACCTGGACACAGATGAACATTGTTTATGATCCTTCTCATCCCGATTCTGATGAGAACGGTTATGTTACCTATCCCAATGTCAATACTGTCACTGAGATGACAAACCTTATTGACGCCAGCCGGTCCTACGAGGCTAATGCAACGGCATTTAATGCCAGCAAAGCCATGGCTACAAGGGGACTTGAACTGGGACAGAGCTGAGAACACCTGGCGAAGTTTTTTGAGCCTGGTGTGAACGTGTTACGCCTGACGTAACTTCCTTGTTCATTATAGTAAATTGGGAGGAAAATTAATATGGCATCTCTTGATATTTCACAGCTTCGCAATGTGAGTTCAGATGTTATAAGACATGCAGAGAAGACCAACAGCAGAGTACACAATGTTCTTGGTGACGACCAGAAGGGGAACGATGAGTCCTTCAAGAGCATCTTTTCAGCTGCTGTGGACAATATCAATACTACTAATGCATATCTTTCTGATGCAGAGAATGAAGAGATCAAATGGGCTTTGGGACAGACGGACAATACCCACGACCTTTCCATTGCTCTTCAAAAAGCATCTACAGCCCTTCAGTACACCATTGCTATCAGGGACAGGGCTATGAGTGCATACAGGGAAATCACTCAGATGCAGATTTGAGCGATATAGGGCTTCAAGTTCATGTGTAGCTGTGCTTGCACAAAGAGTCATGCATATATCGCTTAAAATGTTTAGTTTTATATATAGGGGAGGGAGAATAAATGCCTGAAAGATTTAGAGCTATTTGGCAGCGAGTTCTCGACTGGTGGAATCAGTTTACAGCCCGGCAGAAGACCCTTATTATCGGGGCCAGCACGGTAGTACTGCTTACCATCATTATTTTGGTGTCTGTTTTAAATCAGCCACAATACATTCTTTTAGCAAATGCGCAATCTACAAAGGAGGCTTCTGAGATAAGAGACCTTCTTGATTCTAATGCCATAAACTACAAGATGTCCGATGACGGTCTTGAGTTTAAGGTTCTTAAAAAAGATCAGGCCTCCGCCAATCTTCTTCTTGGAGCCAACGATATCCAGTCTTATGCCTACAGCATTGACAATGTTACAAACGGAAGCTTTTCCACAACGGAATCTGATAAGCAAAAGAAATATGTGCTTTATCTGGAGAGCCGGCTGGAACAGGACTTCATCGCCAAGTTTGATGCTATCGAAAGCGCCAATGTAAAGCTTCACATTCCCGACAATGACGGGACCTTGATCGGTAATCAGGAAGAGTCTTCCGCATGGATACTCCTTAATCTTAAGGATGACGGAAAGTTTGATGAAGAGAATGCTGCTTTTCTTGCCAAGGCAGTAGCAGTTGCCATAGGTAATGAGAACACTGACAATATTGTTATTTTGGACAGCACGGGAAATATGCTTTTCTCCGGCGGTGAAGATACAACCACTTCTGGTATGGCTGCTTCACAGCTTTCTGCCAAGGCAAAGGCTGAGCAGCTTGTAAAGGCTGAGGTTAAAAAGGTTTTGCTTGGTACAAAGCTTTATGATGATATCGAAGTTGCCAGCAATCTGGTTATGGACTTTACCAAGCAGGAGGTTGTGGATCACAGATATACACCTGCTGAAGATCAGACTCAGGGTGTACTTAGCCATGAGGATACTTACAATGCTGAGAACGTAAGCGGAATAAGTGGAATCCCGGGAACCGATACCAACGCAGAAGATGAGACCACATATGTGACCCAGGACAACACCAATTCAAATTCTACAATCACTGAGGAATCAAGAGATTATCTTCCCAATGAGACTATTACCACAACAGAAAGCGTTCCCGGTGCAGTAAAGTATTCCGAGAGCTCCATCTCAGTAACAGCCATCAATTATTCCGTTATGAAGGAAGAGGATTATAAGGCTGAGGAGCATGAGAATGCCACCTGGGAGGACTTTAAGGCAAATAACACTGAGCCTGTAGCAACAGATGTTCCCGAAGAAATGATCAATGTAGTTGCCAAGGCAACAGGTATAAGTGCTGAGAATGTTGCAATGGCAGCATATACGGAGTATGTCTTCTTTGACAGAACAGGCAGCGCCATTACTGTTACAGATATCCTACAGATCCTTCTTATTCTGGTTATTCTTGGACTTCTGGCATTTGTTATCATCAGAAGCATGTGGACCTCCAAGAAGGTGGAAGAAGAACCCGAGCAACCCGAGCAGCTTTCAGTTGAACAGCTTCTTGAGTCCCAGCCTGAGGAGTCACTGATGGATATCGAGATGGATCAGGGGTCTGAAACAAAGAGGCTTATTGAGAAATTTGTTGATGAGAATCCCGAAGCTGCAGCTACGCTTCTTAGGAACTGGCTAAACGAGGACTACGGTTGATAACATATCACCACTATGTATATAAAGATTTGTATGGGGTAGAAAGCTATGATGGACATGGAGACAGGGGGCAATCCCTTAATATCGGAATTGACCGGTACTCAAAAGGCTGCGATTCTTCTGATCGCTCTTGGACCGGAAAAATCCTCCGCCATATTCAAACATCTTAAGGAAGAAGAGATTGAGGAGCTGACCTTGGAAATTGCCAATACCAGGTCAGTAACATCTCAGGTAAAGGAAGCTGTACTGGAGGAGTTTTATGGGGTGTGCCTGGCTCAGCAGTATATTGCTGAAGGTGGTATCACCTATGCTAAGGAGCTTCTTGAGAAGGCTCTTGGTGAGGATAAGGCTCTTGATGTCATCAGTAAGCTCACAGCTTCACTTCAGGTTAAGCCTTTTGAATTTATCAGAAAGACTGAGCCCTCACAGATACTTACCTTCATTCAGGATGAGCATCCTCAGACCATTGCTCTTATTTTGTCATATATGTCACCTGCGCAGTCAGCCATGATCCTTTCTGCTCTGGCACCGGACAGACAGGCTGATGTTACCAAGCGTATCGCGGCCATGGATAGAACAAGCCCTGATACCATTAAAGAGGTAGAGAAGGTTTTGGAATCAAAGTTGTCATCTCTTGTAAACCAGGATTACACAATAATCGGTGGTGTAGATGCAGTTGTAGAGATCCTGAATACTGTAGACCGTGCCACAGAGAAACATATCATGGAGACTCTGGAAATCGAAGAGCCGGAACTTGCAGACGAGATCAGAAAGAAGATGTTCGTATTCGAAGA
>DFGW01000094.1 GCA_002372465.1 Butyrivibrio sp. UBA3740 | reverse complement strand
CCAACCTTCTCACGGAGCTGGTTGATGAATACTACTGTACAATTAGACTTGCTGATAACAGCTGTAAGCTTACGAAGTGCCTGAGACATAAGCCTTGCCTGAAGTCCCACATGGGAATCACCCATATCTCCGTCAATCTCTGCCTTGGGAACAAGGGCTGCTACAGAGTCAACTACAACAATATCAATAGCTCCGGAACGAACCATGGTCTCTGTGATCTCAAGGGCCTGTTCTCCCGAATCAGGCTGTGAAATATAGAGGTTATCTACATCAACTCCAATATTCTTGGCATATACAGGGTCAAGGGCATGTTCAGCGTCAATAAATCCTGCAATTCCGCCTCTCTTCTGAACTTCAGCGATCATATGAAGTGTAACTGTTGTCTTACCACTGGACTCAGGTCCATAGATCTCAACGATCCTTCCCTTAGGAATTCCTCCAAGGCCAAGAGCAATATCAAGGCTCAGGGATCCTGTAGGTATTGTCTCAATGTTCATAGTATCGGATGAATCTCCAAGCTTCATCACAGCACCTTTACCGAACTGCTTCTCAATCTGACCAAGTGCTGCTTCTAATGCTTTCTGTTTCTCTTCTCTTTCCATACAATTCTCCTTCTTAGAACATCCGTTCGTTGTGATAATATAAATATAAAACAGATGTTCGATTGTGTCAACTTATTATTTTAAAAATTATAATCTTTTTACAAAAAGTGAAAATTCCGGCAGAAACGCCAGATGTTCAGACCCCATCTAAACATACACAAGTCACCGCCCAGATATGGCGATGACTTGATTACAATACCATAATAATTTTATGCTGTCAAAACAAAATTTATGCCTTCATACTGATGTCATACTGTCTGCACAATACGCTGTATTCCTGATTGATAAGCTGAACCATGTAGGAATCTCCGCTTATATTATCAGGATGGAACATCTTCATAAGGTCCTTATATCTTTTCTTGAGAGTCAGCGCAGAATCAACACCTCTGAACAAAAGGTCCAGAGCGTCATACTCATCCTCTCTCTGATATGCCTTTTCCCTCTCAAGCCTTATAAACTCGCTCTCAAGCTTCTTCTTGTCGGCATTGAGCTGATCAAAACCATTGTTAAGGATGCGAAGTCTCTGATCAAAGAGCGCCTTGTCGTTGTTAAGCTTCTTGCTGGCGTTCTCAAGCTTCTTCTCGGCAGCATCCATCTTCTCTTTAAAAGAGATCTCGTCTCTTTCAAGTCTCTCGTATCTCTCAGAGAGCGCACTTTCCTGGTTTTCAAGTCTTACACTCTCCTTGAAAAGCCAAAGACGAAGCTGGGCCAGTTCATCCGCAGATCCATTCAATATGATTTCTTCGATATTTCTTTTCTCTTCCATGCCAGGGTCCCCCATACCCGGAAACGACCTGTCATCAGACCATTTCCCTGCATACCCTCATCGGCGATTGATTCGGGCAAAAATCACTTCTCCTCAGGAAAAGCTATGTCTACTGCTGCATCATCATCCATGATTTCTTCGTTCTTGCTGGAGAATCGGTTCATGATGTCGGGAACCAGATCAAGGACCTTGGTAACTGCGTCCTGATTCTTGATGTTAACAAGCTTGGTTGAACCATTTTTTATAACAAGTACAGCGCTTGGTGACATTTTGGCACCAAATCCACCGCACCCTCCATCTTTTTTATCGGCAGAAGTTGTGCCTGCCCCAACCCCAAAAGACACATCAACCAAAGGAAGAATGATAGTGTCACCGATCTTGGTTGGCTCGCCAACAACTGTCTTGGAACCCAGAACTGAGTTCATCCCGTTGAGCAAAGAATTAACCACTCCGCCAAAATTACTATCTGCCATGATACCCCTCCAAATTTATGAATTAATGATCTTCTTAAATCGTCTTATAGTCTTCTTAACATCTTTATTAAAGAAACAAACGGCTACAGCATAGAGGAACACAAACAATGTCAGATGCCCTTTAAGGTGAACATCTGCCTTGACGACTTTGCGTTCGAAATCCGGCGTATATTCAACCTTCTTGTAAAGCACCGGATAGAGAGCTCCGTAGGCTGCCATGATCTCAGCTGTAGTTGCCGGATCTCCGCTTCCAAACATCACTTTCACGTCGCATTTCCTGGGCAGACTTTTTTTCAAAACCCAGATGAGCTTCCTCTTGGTAAGCTCAAATGCCCGTTTAAAAATGTCGTTCTCCAGAGTCGCTTTAATCATTTCTATCTTATCACAAACCCTAGATATTGTACATCGTATTTTTTCAAACACATCAAGTGGTGTTTTCAGAATATTATCAATGGAATCTATGATTTTCCATATAATATCCAGAATGGATTTTGTTTCATCCTGTTTAGCATCTTCTTCCATCCCGGATTCACTTTCCGAGGATGAGTCAAAAGAGCTGTCGGCATCATTTTCTTTTTCTGATCCTTCCGATGAATTCTCTGTAACCTCAGCAGTAGTCTCTTCGACCTTTCCCTCAGCACCCGCCTCTTCCGGTTTTGTCTCCGCTTTGTCTTCTGTCTCTTTTTCCGGCTCCTGGTCCTTCTTTTTCTTCTTATCCGGTTTCTCTTTCCTAGGCAGTATCTTTATTCCGAATACCCTTAAGGTAAACTGCTTATTCTCCGGATAATCAAACCTTCCCCGGATCACGAACCAAAGCCAGGAAAAAGCGGCTGAAGCTATTACCTTCTCAGCATCAACCCCCTCCTCCAGATCCATCTCAGGGACAATGGCATCTGCCCTGTAGCAGATAGGCACAAACAAAACCAGAAGCAGTAAAACCAGCAGTACTGCCAATATCACCAGCAGCACAATTCCTATTATCTTAAGTACAGATAAAAAAGTTGTCAGTAACATAAAAATCCCCAATTAACAGTTATTTTGTATCCTTTGATTCCAGATACTCCAGAAGTCGCCCTTCATAGCCGGCAGCCAAGGCCTCCTTAGTAATCTTCACCACCAGGTCAAGGGCCTCATCGTAACTTCCGGCAATTCCATAGATATAAGCCGGATGTTCCTGATAATAAGGTTGTTTAAGGAATGCACAGTGGATAATATCCAACTGATCGCCATCTGCCAAAGCCCGCTGGATACAAAAGATATTGAACTGCCCTCTGCCGTGATAAAGACGCCATTTCACCATGGAGTGCGTTTTCACGGAATCCCCCCAGTACAGTTCCTTATAAAACCGGCAAAAGCCTTTCTTTTTCATACTGTAAAAAAATCTCCCAAAATGCGTTAATTAAGCCAAAAAACGAATTGCTAGCGGCCTAAAAAATAGATATACTTATATTAACATATTGCTGAGTCTTTTTAAATTCAGATTTACCTTAAGGCTTCCGGAGGTCCAATACATGAAAGTTGTTGCTCGAATGGAATTAAAGCCCGGTATGATCACAGCTGAGGATGTCCTCAACTACAAGAACGAGATCATCGTGGGCGCCAATACCAAGATTACGGACACCATCATTGAGAAGCTGGCAAGGCAGTCCATCATGGTCGTTCCCATCAAGGAAGATGTGGATTTTGCCACCACCCACTTTGAGAAGGTGCGCCTCAGTGAAGGCTTTAAAAATTTTGAGAATACCTATAAGATTTATTTTCCTGTTTTCAAAAACCTTATGATGAGCGCTGTAAGCAGCTCCACTCCCATCAAGATGGAGCAGCTTATGGAGGTTTATCGCAATATCATTGTATGTGCCAAGAGTGGCGAGCTGCTTTTGGACTATCTCTACAATATGCTTCCCGGTGAAGATGATATGACTCATGCCCACTGCCTGAACTCTGCTCTCATTGCAGGAGTTTTCGGTACCTGGCTTGGTCTTTCCAACGAGGACATCACTCTCCTTATACAGTGCGGTTTTGTCTATGACATTGGCAAGCTCAGCATTCCCTACCAGATACTGTGGAAGCCTGAGCGCCTCACTTCTGAAGAGTACCGCCTTGTTATGAGGCATACCACCATAGGTCACGACTTTTTAAAGAGCTATGGCACTTTCAATGAGCACATATTAAATGCAGCCCTCCAGCACCATGAAAGGTGTGACGGATCCGGATATCCCAAAGCCCTTGTCGACACTGAGATTGACAAGTTTGCCAAGTACATCGCCATTATCGATACCTACGAGGCAATGACTTCTCCCCGTTCCTACAGGCAAAAGCTCAATCCCTTCCAGATCATTGCCAACTATGAGACCGAGGGCTTTGTAAAGTATGACTACGTGGCACTTAAGTCCATCCTCTCCCACATAGCAGGATCCCAGCTTGGCTTCAATGTGCAGCTGAACAACGGAGCCATCGGCGAAGTAATCCTTATAAATGAAAAGGCCCTTTCAAGGCCTCTCATTAAGATGACGGACAACACATTGCTGGATCTTTCTTCCAACAACCAGCTGGCCATCGTAGCAGTATTCTGATTCTTTTATTCAACTCCGAAATAGGCGTCGAATATCCTCTTAGCAATCGGAACGGCGAAGCTTCCTCCGGATCCGGCGTTTTCTACTATTATGGTGACGCAAACTTCCGGGTCCTCTGCCGGAGCAAAGCCTGTGAACCATGCGTGTGAATCAGTAGTTGTATCAGTAAATTCAGCAGAACCGGTCTTTCCTGCCGCAGTGTAGGAAAGGCCTTTTAATTTGCTGGCAGTTCCGGAATTAACTACCTCTTCCATCATCTCAGTAAGTATCTGTGCCTGCTGAGCAGTCATCAGTCTCTTGTAATCCTCTGACGAAAAGCTCTTTACAACCTTCCCCTCCTCACTCTTTACTTCAGTTATAAGATAGGGCTTTTTGAGCATACCATTGTTGGCAATGGCACAGGTTATCATGTTAAGGTGCATGGGAGACATGCTTGTAGCCCCCTGCCCTATGGATAACTGCATAACATCCCCTGTCTGGGTGTCCTCATCTATCTTTGCGGAGCTCTTTGAGTACAGCAGGTCAATAGGCAGCTCTTTTCCAAACATAAGCTGATCCAGAGTATCGGAAAAGACCTTTCGGTTGATACTTACGCCTATGTTTGCATAGGATGAGTTACAGGATTCGGCAAAGGATTTGATAAAGTCCACCGAGCCGTGAGTCTCCCCATGGAAACAGGAAATGCTCTCGCCGTCTATGTTTATCTTCCCTGAACAGGTAAACCTGTAATTGTTGTAGTCCTGTGGATGCTCCTTGATATATGCCAGGGACGTGATGATCTTGAAGGTCGATCCCGGAGGGTACAAGCCTTGAGTTGCCCTGTTAAGGAGCTTGGCGTCCGATGATTTGTCAGCGATCAGGCTGTCCCACTCCTGTTTGATGGTGCCGGGGTCAAAGTCAGGCTTTGATACCATTGCAAGAATTTCTCCTGTCTTTGGATCAGATACCACTATAGCGCCCTTTCTGGCAGAAAGAGCGTTGTAAGCCACCTCCTGGAGTCCAACATCAAGAGTTGTATAGCAGCTGTCTCCGGGGTACTTCTCTCCCCTGGTATCCGCTGCAACCTTATCAGAAAGATCTATGCTTGTGTTGATCAGATAGTAGTTGGCAAGGGCCTCAATGCCTGCCTTACCGTTGGTAGAATACCCCACCACATGCGCGAACTCTTTTCCGTAGGGGTAAATCCTTGTTTCCTTGCCTTCTTCATTCACCTCGGAGTAAGCCAGAACATCTCCGTCTCTGGAGACGATCCTGCCCCTGGAATTCTGCTTAAGAAGGATCTGCTGTCTTGTATTGTAGCTGTTATCCATAAGCGTCTGCCTGTTGGCATAGGAATAATAGCTGATGTATATCAGCATTATAAGGAATATCCCCGAGTAAAATGCAGACAGGATTATTATGGGATACGAGCGTATCTTTTTCTTAGGTTTCTTTTCTTCCATCTTTATCTTCTCTCGCTCCTGGCATCAGAGCCATAGACGTCCTGAGCTGTTTTAGCCTTTTCTGCCAGTTGCTGCTTTTTCTTTTTACGGCGCTCCATGGCCTCAAATCTCTCATCGGTCCTGATCATGCAGATTCCCTCAACCACCATCATCATTATGATGGTCACAAGGATCGAGGTTCCACCGTAGCTGACCAGGGGCAAAGTAACACCTGTCAGAGGAATGAACTTGGACCCTCCGCCGATTGTAAGGAAGGTCTGGAAAATGTAGGCAACGCCTATTCCGCAAACAAGAAGTCTGTAGTATTTGTCCTTAATAAAGTAGCCTTCCTGCATAATCATAAGGAAGGTGCTGACACAGATAAGTGCCATCAGTACAGCAAATACGACTCCCATCTCCTCAGCAATAGCGGAAAAGACAAAGTCCTGCTCAACATAGGGTATTGAAGCAGGCGAACCTCCGTAAAGTCCAAGGCCGAACCAACCTCCGGAGCTTATGCCAAACAGTGACTGGGAAAGCTGATAACCTGACTTGTCTATGTCAGTGAAGGGATCAAGCCACGCTTTAACCCTGACCTGAATATGGGGAAAGAGCTTGTAGGCCACCATGGATGCAATCGCAGCAAACCCAAGTCCGGCTATGAGATAGCTGATATTGTCAGTGGAAATGTATATCAGCGCCAGATAAATAACAAAATAAATAAGGGCGCTCCCCAGGTCCCTGGACAGAACCAGAATGATCACGTGACCGGCTGCCACCACAGAAGCCAGAAACAGCTGCCAGATGTTCTCCGCCTCGGTCAAAGCCCCTGCCATAAAGAACAAAAACAATATCTTTACAACATCAGAAGGCAGGAAGGTTATACCTGCCAGGGTATATGTGATCTTGGAGCCATTGGTGGCTGCTCCGTACAAAAGCACTGCCCCGATAGCCACAACCCCGGCTGCTGCGTAGATCCAGGTGAACTTCTTGAGCACATCAAATCTGAAGATGATCTCAGGCACAAAGAATCCGATAATAAAGGACGCCGTCACTATAAAGAACTGCTTAACGGCCTTATCGTAGGAAAGCCTTGTCAGGATGATCATGCTGACTGTAAGGAGCATACAGGCGTTGTTGATGATAAGCCTGTTCCCTTCCGGGTAGATAACATAAAACAGCATCAGCACCGAAGCAAAAATAATTATCTGAAAGGCAAAAAAGAACAGATAGGCCGGCTTCCCGGTCCTGGCGATTATCTGTACAAAGCAGGAAATCTGCACAGCAAACATGCATATTATCTGTCTGATGTAGATACCCCTTCGCTTTTTCTCTGTAGTAAACCTGAAGGTCATGAAGGCCTCCAGGGTATACAGGAACATGAAAAGAGCTATCACATATTTGGATATCTCGGTTACATATAATTCCATAACGTCATTCTACGCCGCGAGCAAAATGTCCCGCGGTAAAAGCTTCTTTCTTAAAAATGTCTTCGGGCTGGGCGCCGTTTAATCTGTCAATGTAGTATCGAAGGACTTCGTCTGTCCTGTCCCCGGATTCTACGGTAAAGTCAATCCTCAGGCTGTCTATTGTATCTGTCAAAAGAACTTTATCAAGCCTCTTATGTAACGACGTGGGATGTGCATTCCAGATCACATTGTAGCAGCTCCTGCAGTTACAGGTAACAGGAAGCACGTTATTCATCCTGTCAGTAATGGTAATGTTCTCGCTGTGAAGCTCATGGAGCTTGCCTGAGCACTTATCTGTGGTCTTTTTTATGCAGCCTGCACTTATCATCATAGGAAGATGTCCGTAAATGTTGTAGCTGATGGGGATGTCCACCTTTGCCTTAAGGGCCCTGGTCATTTCCTTGGCTTCCGCAAAGCTAAGCTCATAAGGCACAGTCATTTCGCTGATCATAAAGCCTTCTTTATTACTATCCAGAAGTTCCAGACCTGCCTCCTTGTTCCAGACATACATGCTATAGTCAAGTATGATCTTGCCACGATAGCCAATCTCACGAAGGTACCCAAGCTGCTCCAGATTGCGAACAAGAACACCCGAAAACGAAGTGCCCTCCATCTTCTTAAGGACGCGATCAATCTCCTTAGTGCCATCCCACTCTTCTTCACGGGTCACATAAGGAAGCGCAACATACAGCTCCAATTCATCGCCGGCATTAGCCGCTGCTTTTTCAAATGTATTTGAGAAAGCAGATATTTCAGCAGAAAGCAACAAATTGCTGTCCAGGTAAATTCTGTCTATCTCGATGCCACCTTCTGCACCTCTAACCCTGGCGGAATTAATGTTATTAACTTCGTTCAGAACTGCATCCAACTGCGGTTTTGTATTAACCAGTACATGAAGCGATTTTCCGAAGCCTTCCTTTGATTTATACAAATCATAGTCTGTAAAACTTGCAACTTCATTGGCGGCTTCTACACCTGTGTTGCCATCTTCTATCTGCTCCAGAACCTGTGAAACAAGGCGTCTTCGCAGCTCATTAAGTTCGCTGACAGCCATGAAGATGCCTGTCCCTGTGCCATTATCATCAATTGTCATATCTATAGAACCAGCCTCGAAAGGTGTTCCACCAAGCTTTGAAAGCTGCTTTCTGATATCCGCCTCTTCCATGGGGCGCTTGCTAGCTGCCTGAACTTCATTACCGTACTCCTCAGCATAGAAGACCTCATCACCCTTATAGGCCGTCATGGTAAGTCTTGCAGGAGTTCCAACCTTAAGTTCGCAGTACAGGTCGCACTTAAGCTTTAGCTCTGAAGTAAGGTATTTCTCGTGGACCTCCCTCAGGATATCCTCTGAAGTAGCATTATAGGCTGGGGAAGAAATAGTCACCATGGACTTGTCGTTGTGCCTGTGGTAATACCCTTCACTGATCCCGGTCCTCTGATAAAGAGCCTTCAAGGTCTCCATATCCTCTTTTGACACATCAAACCGGGCCTTGGGATCTGCATAGTATCTGTCTATGTATTTGCGATAAAGAGCCGTTACCCCCGCAGAGTACTCAGGTTTCTTCATCCTTCCTTCTATCTTGAAGGAGTCAATCCCTGCCTCTATAAGCTCCGGAATGATCCCTATGGTGCTCATATCCTTAAGACTAAGTGGATACTGCTCCCTGTCCCTTTCAGACATCCGGTAGGGAAGTCTGCAGGGCTGAGCACATCTGCCACGGTTTCCGCTCCTGCCACCTACGATACTGCTGAAAAGACATATTCCCGAATAGCAGTAACACATGGCACCATGGATAAATGCCTCCACCTCTATATCCGCTTCTCGCCTTATGGCACTCATCTCAGCAAGGGACAACTCCCTTGCAGGGACCACTCGGCAGCATCCCAGGTCCTTTAACAGCTTGGCGCCGTAAATGCCGGTAACTGTCTGCTGTGTACTGGCATGAAGTTCAATAGCCGGGAACTCTTTTCCTATAAGACGCATTACGCCATAGTCCTGAACAATGACTCCGTCCAGGTTCTTTTCTGCGTAGGGCAGCATGAAATCGTAGAGCTGTCCAAATTCACCCTCCTTAACAAGGGTGTTCACAGTCATGTATATTCTCTTTCCATGGAGATGTGCATAAGAAATAGCGTCAAGAACCTGATCCCTGTCAAAGTTATCAGCATACGCTCTTGCGCCGAATTTAGATCCCCCGAGATAAACAGCATCGGCCCCTGCGTTGAAAGCCCCTACCATTGTTTCATATCCACCTGCCGGTGATAATAGTTCAACTTTTTTCATAGCTCTTTTCATAAATAAGGGCCGTCTTCTATGAAAGACAGCCCTAAATGATTGGAATTACTTTTTGCTACCCTTAACCTGAGTCTCAAGCTGGATTATCTTCTTGGAGGACTCATCGAGCTTGGTCTGAAGATTCTTGCCATTCTTCTCAGTGTTCTCAAGCTTGATCTGAGTTGCGATAAGCTCATGCTTGAGATCATAGAGTTCCTTCTCCTTCTCAGCCATCTGCTCTTCCATAAGCTCTATCTGCTTCTTGGACTTAAAGTAATCGTCTGCGATATTGAGCTGCAAAAGAACATTCTGAGTATCGATAGGCTGTCTCTTAAAACCTTCTATCTTGTTGTATTCAGCGATCTTGTTGTTGATGTAGGAAGCCACCTTCTGAAGGTACTCCTCACTCTCATAACCGCTAAGCGTAAAAACTTTGCCACCAATGATGACTTCGGTATCTGTCTTGGATGCCATTTTACTCTCCCCACATGTAGAAATTTACTTCGTTGATTATATCACATATCGGATATTTTGACGACAACTTTGCCATCTATAAGTTCGCAATATCCAGCAGAAGGATATGATGGCATACTTTTAATGTAAGAAACAGATGCATCTTCCGGATCGTAATGATCAAATATCATATCTCTTCCTATTAGAGCATTGAAGTAATGATGAGCGCTATCCTCGTAAGTAATAGCTGTATCAAAGCCCCCGAGAAGGACATACTGATATTTCTCATTCAGCTCACCCTTATATCCCACCTTGGACCTGGTGAAATCTCCGGCAAAAACCACCGGTGTCTCTCCTTCGACGTATCCTTCTATTGAGTTGATATCCTCCCAAATCTTTTGTGCATGAAGAAGGGTATTATCATAGACAAGCTTCTTATACGCATATGCGCCATTGGCATAAACCAGATTGTTAAAGCCTATAACTGCTATAGCTATAACTGCAATTGCGCAAACCCGTTTTGAAAATGCATCCCTCTTATCAGTTTTGTTGTCCTTATCATTTCCTGCCCTGTCTGCCAGGTCAGAAAAGACAAAAGGTAATAGCAACATAATGCAATAAGCAAAATACATAAGTTGATGCATTGTACCATTGGAAACAAGATAAATTGCATTTACTCCCAGTGGCATGAGAACCGTTGCAGGAATAATAACCTTCAAAGGCTCCGGATTATTCCTGTTTCTCTTAATGTAATGAATACCGGTAACACAGATAAGTACATAAAGAGTCAGTGATAATGCAATGATCAAAGGTCCATTAAAAGGTGTAGGTTTGATCACCCTCTTTGCCAGGAAAAAATAAGCTTCCGGAATGGCACGGAGTAAGCTGACAAAAGAGATTTTGCCCACATTGCCGGCTCCATTGTACCCTGTGCTGATTCCGCTTTGGAAAACAAATGCCAAAACAAACATCAATATCACGTATATCACCGCTGAAACAAGCAGTACAATAAATTCCTGTAATCCCATAAAGAGAACTTTATTTACTTCCTGCTTATCCTTGCAAGCTGCTGCTTTATAAATCAGAATGATCAAAAACAATCCGACAGCCACACAAATATATGCCTGATAAGAAGCAAGGCACAGAATCAATGCGATCACTGATATAATATACTTTTTCTTTCCGGAAAAAGTATCAAAAGCGTATACAGCAAGTACCGCCATTAGCAGTGCAAAGCAGTCCACGTCTCCGTCGTATATATAAGTGCAAAATAGCGAAATAAGTGCAATATTCGTAGAAAAAAGTATAGCCACGCATAAGCTCTTTATCCTGTCAAACTTTAGCAGTCGCGTAACCAGTACAACGGCCAAAGCCACAAATATGGTTGAGAGGACACCAATCATCCATGGCGTAGCAAAGCCCCTCACCATAAGCGCAACAGGAAAGAACCATCTTCCAAGAGCAAGCTTAACCGGCCCTTTCTCAACATGAAAATACAGTGAATCATGTGAATACATGATATTGGTAAAGGCAAATCCATGTGTAATTATCATCAGAATCACTGTGGAAATGAAAGCAAACACGTCATCGCCATCAAACAAATCGTATAACTTTTTCATCAGTTGTTACTTTTTCCTTCCTGTCTGGTTACTTAATCTTCCTTGCATTGATCTTAAAGGTCACAGTCTTTGTGCCACCGTAGTAGTCACTACCATACTTTCCTACACCTTCGATGGTAACCTTGGCTGTTCCCTTCTTAGTGTTCTCCGTGATTGAAGTAATCCTGTAAGCTCCCATAGGAACGTTGGTCCTTCCAATCTTAACCGTAAGATCAGCTTCGCTTATCTCAATGCCATTTCCTGTGTACTCGAAAACATTCTTACCCTTAGCAAAAGTAACCGTAGCCTTACTGATAAGTGAATTGACGAAAGTAAACTCCGCAGAGCTTGATGTGGCATCAGAGTAAAGTCCCTTTCCATAGAGAGTAACCCTGATATCTGTTCCGGCAGGTATGATATCTTTCTTAAGATCAACCAGTGTTCCTGCAGTCACATCATGATAGACAAGTGCTCTGCCCTGCTTTCTCTTAACAGTTGTATCTGACACATAGGTGTACTCGATCTTCTTATTGTCGTAATCCTTACCGGCAACAAGCTTGGCACCGTTAGTATCATATACCACAATGGACGGTTTGCAAATACCGGCCTTGGCACTGTACTGAATATCTGTGGCTGTCACGGTTGTATCCGCAAGGCTTGCTTTCTCAATTGAGAAGGTTCTGGTCATTGTACCTGTATAGTTTCCTGCTCCTGTGATTGTAAGGGTTGGCGTCTTTTTACCTGTTCCGCCAACTGCATTGTTGTTGGCATATTTCACCTTATAATCACGGTTAAGAACCAGTTCTTCTCCGTTGAAGGTAAGTACTGTCTCCGGTTTTACTCCTCCCTTTGTATAAACAAAGGATCCAAGGTCAGCTGCTACTAAGGAAGAGCTCTTATCCTTGCATGTAACCGTGATCTTTCCGGAATTAAGGTTGAGTGCACCTATCTTAAAGGTCTTTTTAAGAGATCCGCTAAATCTTCCCTTTCCTGTAAAGGTGATGGTTCCTGTTCCCTTGTTGATGTTATTGGTTACAACAACCGTGTAATCCACATCTTCCTTAAGTGTCTCAATATCAGCATTCTTGCCGGCCTGATATGTAAGCTTGTAATCAGGAGCCTGCTTTGTTCCATCGTATGTGAATACAGCCTTGGAATCAGTAACATATTTAGCCTTTGAAAGTGCAATACCGTTAATCTTAAAGGTAAGTGTCTTTGTTCCGGCATACTTCTCTCCCTTACCTGTAACTACTGCTGTTGCTGTTCCGGGAAGGATATTGTTGAAATATTCCACATCAAACTCATCCTCGGCCTCATCATCTTCAACAAGGATATGAGGATTCTTCTTATCAGTAACCTTATCTGTGATAACGATTGCAGGTTCCAACGGACTTCCATTTGCGCTCTGGGCCTTGATCGTAGCAAAGGTCAGCTTAGCGATGTTAGTCTTTGTTTTCTTTGGATAAACTGTCTCTGTAAATGTAGCTACACCTGCAAAGTTACCCTTACCTATTATCTTCACCGTATAAGTGCCGGCTTCCTTGGCAACTTCTGAATAGTCATAGGTAAAGTCAGTACCTTTTTTGAGCATCAGCTCTTTTCCATTAAGCTTGTAAGAAACAGTTGTAGTACTCTTAATAACCTTTCCTGTCTCCTCTGCCTGAACATCAACAGTATTAACAAACTCGCTGTTGCCGTTCTCATCGCCCAGACTAAGAGGATTCACTTTGAAATTGATCTTCTTTGTCCCTGCAAAGTTGCCCTTTCCGGTGATGGCAATAGTCGCCTTGGTCTTAGCGTTACTTGCCTTGATGTTATTGGCGTACTTAACAGTGTAATCTTCCCCTGCTTTAAGCAGAATCTTGCCATAGTAAACACGAAGATCTGCAAAAGTAATAGCATTTCCGGTATAATCAGTGTCTTCATATCCGGCTGCCCAAAGACCTTTAGGCACTTCATCTGCACTGTCAAAACCATCCCTGTCAGCTTCCTGAACAGTACCCCAGTAATCTGTAGGATCTGTCACAGTGAAGCTGTAAGCTGCTACTTTACTTGTCCGGTAGCCATCTTTAACAGCCTTGACATAGACAGTCATATTCTGCAAAAGAGCTATCGACTCTTTATAAAGGTGCTCCTCATCCTCTGGGATATTCTTTGCTTCATTGGCATCTGTTGTATAGTAGATTGCAGCCTTATGGTTGTCGCTTGTCAGATATAGTCTGCTGTTCACATCAAGCTCAGCCCCTGACTCATATCTGTTTCCATAGCTGTCGACAACATATGGAGCCAAAAGAGCTTCATCATCAATATAAACTGCATACAGTGTGTGGTTTCCTGCAGTATTAACGGTAGTCTCCGCTGTAACTTCACTTCCGTTTTCAAGCGAAGTGAACCAGCCGGCAAAGATCTTATCTTCTGCTTCGGCAACAGGGAGCTCTCCATATGCTTGTCCGAAGGTTACAGTAAGGCTATCGGTTCCGGATGAAACTTTACCTAGGCCTGCGTCAAACTTGACAGTGTACTCATTGGGAGTCCACTTTGCAAAAAGAGTTATGTCCTCAGTTAGTTTGGTCTCAGGAACTGCCCTATTGCCATCTTCACATTCCTTCGTGGTGTACCATCCGCCGAAGGTATATCCTGTCTCGGAAACAGTAGGAAGATTCGCGGGGATAACGTAAATCTGGCTTACCTTCTCCGGTGACTCTCCGTGTCCGTTGGCATCAAGATAGATGTCATACTTAGTCATATCAAAGTGGGCATAAAGAGTATGGTCTTCCGCCTCAGTAACTACAGTATGGGAAGTAACTTCATCTCCACCTTCCTCAGCTGTAAACCACCCTAGGAACACGCCATAACCATACTCAGGTTCAGGCAACTCTCCATATGGCTGATCATATGTTACAAGCATGCTATCACCATTTGTCAGTTTGCCATTAGGAGTAACAAGCTTAACTGTATAGGTTGCAGGTGTCCACTTAGCAGTGAGTGTTAAGTCTTCCTGAAGATATGCTCCAAAGTCATACAGGTAGTCACCGTGGTACCAGCCTGCAAAGGTATATCCTTTGCGAACCGGATCAGATGGTCTTGTTACCTCCTCATCCTCTTCAGTCTTAACCTTGAGTAAATCTTCTCCCTCAATCAGACCACCGTTTGCATCAAACACTACATCAAGCTTCTTTGCAGGAAGAATATTCTCAACGCCATAAAGAACCAGATCTCCGGTTAAAGGTGTACGATTAGTTTTGAACTTCTTAAAGCCAATCTCATCGAGGCACCATGTGACTTTATTACCATTAGAAAGCTTGTAAACATACGGCTCTACCAGTGAATCCTTAACAAGGCCTTCCTGGGTATTCACTAGTTTAGATCCAACATAATAACTGACAGTATAGGTTTCTTCTGCAGGCATGTATGTTACATCAAACAAGTCAGGATTTTCACTTGACCGCTCGATCTTACGACCGTACCCATCAGGTGTGGTAATCGGAACGACTTTGCTTATGTTGGAATTCTTTACGCTATGGTTGTTCCAATTTCCTATAGAAACCTTTACAGGATTTCCGCTTACAAGAAGGTCGCTGTCAAGGCCAAGAACAGCAAAGCCGGTGTCGGTGGTAAGTCCTTTTCCGGTTACCCTCACATTTCCAAGGTAGTTGTAGCATTTAGAGCCCTCTGCTTTGTAAGTTGTAATATCAACATTCTGGTATTCTTCTCCACTGAAGATCATATTGAACTCATCTGTCACATACCAGGCATATGAGCTATAGTAATCACCGTACAAATTCCCTTTTAATTCAAGAGTCCCTTTTTTATATTCGCTAATATAAGGTCCAAAGAAGTCAAAACGCCGATAACCATATGAATATAAATCTCCCTTTATCAATAAATATGCATCTTCATTATCCATGGAAATAAATGCACTTGTATAGCTATTGTCTCTTCCCTTGTTTAGGTACACATCTCCTTCCACCTCTACACGGCCATTAGATATTTCCAGTGCCCCATCATCCATTCTTATGTCTTTTTCAACAAACAGCTGTCCTTTTTCATCTACTTTACCCTTTCCAAAGTTTCCTTTTACGATCAAGGTTCCATTGTTGATTGATCCACTATTACAGTTTCCTTCTACCGTTATAGTATGGGAATTCCATTTTGCGACTTCAACTTTTTCACAGTCGCTGTGTATAGTTATATCTTCCACTAGACTTCTAATAGCAATACCCGTATCTGTGGTTATCCCTTTTCCGCTTACCTTCACATTTCCAAGATAGTTGTAGTATTGGGAGTCCTCTACTTTATAAGTTGTAATATGAACATTCTGATATTCTTCTCCACTGAAAATCATGTTGAACTCATCTGTCACATACCAGGCATATGAGCTATGATAATCGCCGTACAAATCTCCTTTTAATTCAAGAGTTCCTTTGGTATATCTGCTGGGATAAGGTCCAAAATATCCAAGATGTTTCGCGCCATATGAATATAAATCTCCATGTATCAGGAAATATGCATCTTCATTGTCCATGGAAATAACTCCACCTGTACTTTCATTGTCTATTTGCTTGTTTACGTACACATCTCCTTCTACCTCTACACAGCCATCAATTATTTGCAATGTTCCCCAATTAATTATTAGGTCTTTTTCGACAATTAACTTTCCTTTTCCGTCTACTATACCGGTTGCATAGTTTCCTTTTACTGTTATAGTATGGGCATTCCATTTAACAACCTTAATGTTTTTACAGTCACTGTGTATTGTGATATCTTCCACAAGATTATTAAAGGCAACACTCGTATCTGTGGTTATCCCTTTTCCGGTTACCTTCACATTTCCAAGATAGTTATAGTATAATAAATCCTCTGCTTTGAAATCTGAAATATGAATATTCTGATATTCTTCCCCACTGAAAATCATATTGAATTCATCTGTCACATACCAGGCATATGAGCTATGATAATCGCCGTACAAATCTCCTTTTAATTCAAGAGTTCCTTTGGTATATCTGCTGGGATAAGGTCCAAAATATCCA
>DFGW01000086.1:6590-14654 GCA_002372465.1 Butyrivibrio sp. UBA3740 | reverse complement strand
AAAGTACATACGAACTCTCGGTGTAGTTACAGCTCCAACAGGAGCAGCGGTCAGGGACATCATCAATGTGTCCACCAGAAGAAATCCGCATATTCAGATCATTCTTTACCCTGCCATTGTACAAGGTGATAGTGCCGCCGGGAGTATAGTAGAAGGCATAGAGTATTTGTCCCGGACTGAGGTAGATACCATCATCGTTGGACGAGGCGGAGGATCTATTGAAGACTTATGGGCTTTCAATGAGGAAATCGTCGCTCAGGCGATCTTTGACTGCCCGGTCCCTATCATTTCAGCAGTAGGACATGAGACAGATACCACAATAGCAGATTTCGTTGCAGACAAAAGGGCAGCAACCCCTTCACAGGCAGCGGAACTTGCAGTTTTTGAATACGACAGATTCGTTCAGGACCTTAAGGACTATCAGTATACTCTTACCATGAGGATGGACAGGAAGCTAAAGAGCCTTTCCCAGGAGGAAAAGAGATATTCAGATGCTCTAAAGCATCTAAGTCCCATGGGTAAGATCAGGGACAGAATGCTGCGCATGGACCAGTACCAGGATACCATGAATCAGGTCATGACCGACAGGCTAAAGAGCTTAAGGCACCGTCTTAACATTGATGTTGAGAGACTTAAAGGTCTATCTCCCCTGGACAGATTAAAGGGTGGCTATTCCTATGTTTCAGGTGCAGACGGAAGGAATGTAAAGAGCATAAACGACGTAAAAGACGGCGACGAGATCAAGGTCTACGTCAGCGACGGAATGGTAAAGGCCATCACCTGCGGGGCAGAAGAAGTCTCTTTTATCACTGATAACACATAAATTTGGAGCATTATAATATGGCAGCTAAGAAAGAAGAAAAGAAGCTTTCCATCGAGGAAGCGTTTTCCGAGATAGATGATAAGATCAAGGCTCTTGAGAATGATGACATCTCTTTAGAGGATTCTTTTAAAGAGTATCAGCAGGGAATGGAGCTTTTAAAGTACTGCCACCAGGCTATTGCGGAAGTGGAGCAAAAGGTTCAGAAAATAGCACAGGATGGCAGTCTGGAGGACTTTGAATAAATGTTAAGCCAAGGTTTTGAGAAAAAGCTCACGGATAGAGCAGCCTTTTTTGAAGATGTGCTGGCAAAGTTCCTGCCTAAGGAGGAGGGCTATGCCAAGGTGGTTTTAGAGGCCATGAATTACAGCCTCTTGGCCGGTGGCAAGAGGATAAGACCGGTTATGATGCTGGAATCCTTCAGGCTATTTGCAGGTCAGGATGCTGATACGCAGCTCCTTTGGCCCTTCATGTGCGCCATGGAGATGATACATACCTACTCTCTGGTTCATGACGATCTTCCAGCCATGGACAACGACGAGTACAGAAGGGGCAGGAAGACAACCCACGCCGTGTATGGAGCGGGAATGGCTACCCTAGCAGGGGATGGTCTTTTGAATCTTGCCTATGAGACAGCAGTTAAGGGCGCTGTTACGGGAAAAGAGCTGTCACCCTATGACGGCGATACCACAAACAGATATCTGGCAGCCCTTGAAGTTCTCACTACCAAGGCCGGTGTTTACGGAATGGTAGGTGGACAGTGTGCAGACATCTGCGCAGAGAACTCTGCAGAACCTGATGATGATAAGGCGAAGGACGTACTTCATTACATCGATGAGAATAAGACAGGAGCTCTCATAGAGAGCAGCCTTATGGTGGGAGCGATACTTGGAGGAGCGTCAGCTTCCCAGGTGAAGCAGATAGAGAAGATTGGCAGCAATGTGGGTATTGCCTTCCAGATCCAGGACGATATCCTTGACATTGAAGGAACTGCAGAAGAGCTGGGAAAGCCGATCGGATCGGATATTAAGAACGGTAAGAGTACTTATGTGAGTCTCTACGGAATGGACAGCGCCAAGGCCAAGGTTAAGGAGCTTTCAGATGAAGCAATAGCAATTCTTGAAGGCTTTGGGTACAGGGATACCTTTTTACAGGAACTGTTTGAATACCTGATTTACAGAAAAAAATGATACGCACAAGGCGGGAAAAGGCATGTTGCTTGATCAGATAAATAATACCGGAGATATTAAGAATATTCCTCACGACCAGTATCGTGAGCTGGCCCAGGAGATAAGGGATTTTCTCATCGAGAAGATCTCTGTTACCGGTGGTCATCTTGCATCAAATCTTGGTGCAGTAGAGCTTACCATGGCTTTGCATATCGCACTGAACCTTCCTGAGGACAAGATCATCTGGGATGTGGGACATCAGTCCTATACTCACAAGCTTCTCACAGGCAGAAAAGAGGGATTTGATACACTGCGTCAGTACGGAGGAATGAGCGGATTTCCAAAGAGATGCGAATCTCCTGCTGACTGCTTTGACACGGGACACAGCTCAACATCTATATCTGCAGGCCTTGGCATGGTGAAGGCAAGAGACCTTAATGGCGAGGACTATGCAGTTGTTTCTGTTATAGGTGACGGTTCCCTGACAGGAGGTCTTGCTTATGAAGCCATGAACAACGCTTCAAAGCTGGAGACCAATTTCATCATAATTCTTAATGACAATGAGATGTCTATCTCTGAGTCTGTCGGCGGAATGGGCAAGTACCTTGACAGTGTGCGAACAGCGCAAGGGTATCTTGACCTTAAAGAGGATGTTTACGCTCAGCTTCGCACCAGCACTAAGATTGTTGATTCCATCAGAAGAGCCAAGAACAGCTTTAAACAGCTCTTTATCCCGGGAATGGTATTTGAAAACCTTGGAATAACCTATCTTGGTCCTGTGGACGGACATGATACGGCAGGCCTTGTTAGAGCCATAAAGGAAGCAAGGAAAGTCAAGAAAGCGGTAATGATCCATGTGGTTACTAAGAAGGGTAAGGGATATGAACCTGCTGAAAGGCACCCGGCCAGATTCCATGGAACGGAGCCTTTTATAATAGAGAACGGAATCCCAAGGAATCCCAGAACAACCTCCAACTACCAGGATATCTTTTCCACAGTTATGTGTAAGCTGGGAGCAAGGGACAAAAAGGTTGTGGCCATCACAGCTGCCATGGCTGACGGCACGGGACTTAAGAGATTCAGGAACATGTATCCTGACAGATTTGTTGATGCGGGAATTGCGGAAGAGCACGCTGTAACCTATGCAGCAGGCCTTGCCATCGGTGGCTACAAGCCTGTGTTTGCAGTTTATTCCTCATTCCTTCAAAGGGCTTATGACCAGATACTTGAGGATGTATGCCTTCAGAATCTGCCGGTGGTATTTGCAATAGACAGAGCGGGACTAGTTGGTTCTGACGGTGAGACGCATCAGGGCATTTTTGATTTGTCATATCTTTCATCAATGCCCAATATGCATATACTTGCACCGAAGAATAAGTGGGAACTTTCGGATATGCTGAAGTTTGCAGTGAACTTTAACGGGCCTGTGGCCATAAGATATCCAAGGGGAAATGCCTACGACGGACTTAAGGAGTACAGGGCACCCATTGAGCTTGGCAAGTGCGAGCCTATCTATGAGGAGAGGGACATATGTCTCCTTGCAGTTGGCAGCATGGTGAAGGTTGCAGAGGAAGTAAGGACTATCCTTAAGGACCATGGACTGCGTTGCTCTTTGGTTAATGCGAGATTCGTAAAGCCTATAGATACAGACTATATCCACCGGGCAGTCGGAACCCACAGACTGTTTGTGACAATGGAGGAGAACGTTGCTTCCGGCGGATATGGCGAGAAGGTAAGGAGCTATATCGATGAAAAGAAACTTGATGCCAATGTGCTTTCAATAGCCATTCCGGATCAGTTTGTGACTCATGGAAGCTGTGACCTGCTCTTTAAGAAGCTGGGAATTGATGCTCAGTCCATAGCTGAGAAGATAATGAAGGAAGTACGGTAATTTATTTTATGGCAAAGGATAAAGACAGACTGGATGTCATTCTGGTGAACAGAGGCCTGGCACCCTCCAGAGAAAAGGCGAAGACCCTGATCATGGCGGGAGAGGTTTTTGTCAACGGACAAAGAGAGGACAAGCCGGGAACCACCTTTGAGGAAGCCAAGATCACTTCTTTGGAGGTGAGGGGAGATACTCTTCCCTATGTAAGCCGCGGCGGACTTAAGCTGGAAAAGGCAGTCAATAACTTTGGTTTTTCTCTTGAGGGAAAAGTGTGTATGGACATAGGTGCCTCCACAGGAGGCTTTACCGACTGTATGCTGCAAAACGGTGCAGCCAAGGTCTACTCTGTAGATGTTGGCCACGGTCAGCTTGACTGGAAGCTTAGAAGTGATGAGCGTGTTGTATGCATGGAGAAGACCAATTTCAGGTACATGGTCAGAGATGACATTGACGATGATCTGGACTTTGCCTCCTGCGATGTTTCTTTTATCTCCCTGACCAAGATCCTTCTTCCTGCAAGGAAGCTGTTAAAGGACGGGGGAGAAATGGTATGTCTTATCAAACCACAGTTTGAAGCGGGCAGGGACAAGGTTGGCAAAAAGGGTGTAGTCAGAGACCCCCAGGTCCATTCTGAGGTGGTTCATCGGATATTTGATTTTATGGGTATTGCAGGGTTTGATGTACTTCATCTTGATTTTTCCCCCATCAAGGGGCCGGAGGGAAATATCGAGTATCTGATCCACATCAGAAAAAATCCTGAAATGAACGAGAAGGTAAATGAACTTACAGAGGCTGACGGAGAGAAGCTTCTTAAGGAGATAGAGGGTACAAAAGAGGGTATTTCATTTATTGAGGAGAACAGGAAGCTTATAGACGGGGCTGTAGCTAGGGCTCACGGTGAGCTTTCCTAGGGGAGTTATGGACAAATTTTGTATTGTTGCAAATCACACTAAAGAAAAAAGCCTGGCACTGGCCAATCACATCAAGGAGTACCTTGAGGCAAGAGGCCGGATATGCGTTATTGCCACTGAGAGGACGGAGGATTCCGATCCGCTTCACATAACCAGGAAGTACCTTAGTGTAATCCCTGAGGACACAGATCTGGTAATTGTCCTTGGAGGTGACGGCACCATGCTCCAGGCAGCCAGAAGCGTGGCCTTTATGGATGTTCCGCTTGTGGGTGTCAACCTGGGTACCATGGGCTATCTTGCCGAGATTGAGGAGAGCGGGGTTGATGATGCCCTTGATAAGATCCTTCGTGGCGAATATGAGATAGAGGACAGGATGATGCTCAGGGGAAGTCTTGGAGGCAAAAAAGACTACTCATTAAACGACATCATCATAACCAGATATCAGGATATATCCACCATCGGATATAACATTTACGTCAATGACCAGTTCCTGTACAGCTACTACGCCGACGGACTTATCATTTCAACACCTACGGGTTCCACGGGTTACAATATGTCAGCAGGAGGCCCGATCATAGAGCCTACTGCGGATATGATCCTGGTAACCCCGGTATGTCCGCATACGCTTAGTTCCAGGAGCCTTGTCTTTTCCCCTACCACCAGAATTGAGGTGGAGCTAAGAGCCGGAAGAGAGGGGCATGACCAGCAGGCCATCTCAAGCTTTGATGGCAGCGGAACAATCCTTATGCATACAGGAGATAAGATAGAGATTAAAATGTCAAAAAAGACCACCAAGATCCTTCGTCTGAACAGAGTCAGCTTCCTGGAGGTCATCAGTAAAAAATTTGAAAAATAAATCATAAGAAGGGCGGTGTTATCTTTGAAGAAGAACAGACATGACAAGATTATCGAAATCATCAACAACAACGTGGTAGAGACACAGGAACAGCTTGTTGCTCTGTTGTGTGAAGCAGGCTATGATGTTACCCAGGCTACCATTTCAAGGGATATCAGGCAGATGAAGCTGACCAAGATGGTGCTGGAAGACGGAAGACAGAAGTATGTCTACACAAATGCGGATCCGAAGGTAATGCATGATAAGTATGTCAACGTATTAAAGGCAGGCTATGTCAGCGTTGAGATAGCAGATAACCTTCTTGTTATAAAGACGGTTCCGGGCATGGCAATGGCACTTGCCACAGCTATAGATGCCCTTGAAGTACCACAGATCGTTGGCTGTATAGCCGGAGATGATACCATATTTGTAGCCATCAAGACCAAGGAAGATGCTGAAGATCTTAAGACCAGATTCCTTCGTCTGATAGAAAGACAGCAGTAATAATCATATAATAATCAGGTTGGGGTCCTCGATTTAGAAACGAGAGGAATTATGTTATACAATTTACACGTTAAGAATCTTGCACTTATCAAGGAGCAGGAGATTGAATTTTCCAAGGGGCTGAATATCCTTACGGGAGAAACCGGCGCCGGAAAATCAGTTGTTATAGGGTCAGTGAATCTGGCTCTGGGAGGAAAAGCCGATCCTTCACTTATAAGGACCGGTGAGGAATATGCACTGGTGGAGCTTACCTTTGGTGAGCTTGAAGATCTGCAAAAAGATCTTTTAAAGGAGATGGACATTCCCCTGGAGGATGACGGAACTCTGGTGATACAGAGGAAGATCATGCCGGGCAGGAGTGTTTCGAAGGTGTCAGGCGAATCAGTGACAGCCAGGCAGCTTAAGGATATAGGAAACATCCTTATCAACATTCACGGTCAGAATGACCATCAGGAACTTCTCCAGAAGAAAAAACATATGGAGATACTGGACGGCTACTGCGAACATGAGCTTAGTAGCCTCTTTGGTGTGCTTTCTGATGACTATAAGACCATGAAGGAACTGGAAAAAGAGCTGGCGGAGTCCGATATTGATGAGAGCGCCAGGATCAGGGAACAGGAGCTTTTGGAATTTGAGATCGGCGAGATCGAGGATGCAAACATTGTCCCCGGTGAAGATAAGGATTTGGAGAGCCTGTACCACAAGATGGTCAATTCCAGGAAAATTTCAGAGTCGGTGTACGCAGTCGCTGCCATGATAAACTCAGGTGAGGGAGAGGAAAATGCTTCCGACATGGTGGGAAGAGCAGTAAGGGAATTATCTTCCGTGGTTAATTACGACGAGGCATTGAATGACCTTCTGTCTCAGCTTTCCGATGTGGAGAACCTCTTATCTGACTTTGGCCACTCCCTTTCAGGGTACATGAAGGACCTTGAGTTTGACGATGAGACCTATCGCAGTACGGAAGAGAGGCTTAACACCTTAAATCACCTGAAAGATAAATATGGCGGAAGCCTTGAGGCTGTCCTTAAGTACAGGGATGAAAAGCAGGCTCGTCTTGACGCGCTAACAGACCTTGATGCCCACAGAAACAGGCTGATGAAGGAGCTTAGTGAAAAGCAGTCGAAAGTTCTTTTAACCTGCAGTAAGATATCTGATATCAGGAAGAAGGGTGCAGGGGCTCTTTCAAAAGAGCTTATAGATGCACTTATAGATCTGAACTTCCTGGACGTTAAATTTGAGATTGATGTAAGAAGCGATGAGGCAAATGTCACTGCCAGGGGATTTGATGATGTGGAGTTCATGATCTCCACAAACCCCGGTGAGGCGCTAAGGCCTCTTGACCAGATAGCCAGCGGCGGCGAGCTTTCAAGAATAATGCTGGCGCTTAAGACCGTGGTGGCAGATAAGGATGACATCAGCACACTGATCTTTGACGAGATTGATGCGGGAATAAGTGGCAAGACCGCCTGGAAGGTTTCAGCAAAGCTTGGGGAACTCTCAAGGGAGCACCAGATCATCTGTATCACTCACCTTCCGCAGATTGCAGCCATGGCTGATGAACACTTCATGATTGAAAAGGGCCTTATGGATGGAAGGACTGTTACCGGCATCCACAGGCTGGATGAAGATGCTTCCATCAGGGAGCTGGCAAGGCTTCTTGGAGGTGATACCATCACAGAGGCAGTGCTTACCAACGCAAAAGAGATGCGTGATATGGCTAAGGAACAAAAAGAGGTTAAGAAATGACGATCGATAACGATGATCTTTTGAACAGCATAATAGCTTCTCTTGGCAGGATAGATCCCATATCTGTGGGGGAGATGCCCAATATAGACCTGTATATGGACCAGCTGACCTCTTTTATGAACGAGAGGCTGAAAAAGTCCACAAGGCATCCGGAGACGGACAAGATCCTGACCAAGACCATGATCAAC
>DFGW01000086.1:0-6538 GCA_002372465.1 Butyrivibrio sp. UBA3740 | reverse complement strand
CATGATCAACAACTATGCCAAGAATGATCTTTTACCGCCTCCTGTCAGGAAGAAGTATTCAAAGGATCATCTGATTCTTTTGCTGTTTATTTATTACTTCAAGAGCCTTTTGTCCATAAATGACATCCAGACTCTATTGGAGCCCTTGAAGGAAAGGTTTGATCTTGAGGATGAGGAGTTTAACCTTAGCAGGATCTATGAGACCTGCTACGAGCTCCAGAATGAGGGGCTTGAGCCTGTTGTGGAGGACATCAAGAAGAAATATTACAGGAGTCTTAAGACCTTCAGGGACGTGGAGCTTTCCGATGAAGAGAAGGAGCGGATGCAGATCTTTTCCTTCATCATTGAACTGGCCTATGACGTCTATGTAAAAAAGCTCCTTATCGAGAAGATTTTGGACAACATCACTGAGGATAATGACGGTAAAAACGTCGGGAAAAAGAAATCAGAAAAAGAAACAAAGAATAAGGATAAGCATTAATGGGAATTTACGATACACTTAACGGGCAGCAGAAGAAAGCCGTGCTGCAGACTGATGGTCCGGTGCTGATACTTGCCGGAGCCGGATCGGGAAAGACCAGGGTTCTGACCCACAGGGTCGCTTACCTGATCGATGAATGCAATGTCAATCCCTGGAACATCATGGCCATAACCTTTACCAATAAGGCAGCAGGCGAGATGAGGGAAAGGGTCGATAAGATAGTGGGCTTCGGTGCAGAGAGCATATGGGTTTCCACTTTTCATTCCAGCTGTGTCAGGATACTGAGAAGACACGCTGATCTTTTGGGTTATACCACCAATTTTACAATCTATGATACGGATGATTCCAAGGCTCTGATGAAGGATATCTGCAAGAGATATCAGCTTGAGACTACACAGCTTAAGCTAAGGCAGATAATGAGCATGATATCGAAGTGCAAGGACAACCTGGTGGATCCTTCGGAGTATGCTCTGAGCGCAGGAAATGACTTTGTAAAGAGCCGTGTGTCCAAGGCCTACACAGAGTACCAGGCAGCGCTTAAAAAGAACAATGCCTTTGATTTTGATGACCTTATCATGAAGACAGTGGAACTGTTTAAGAAGAACCCTGAGGTACTGGATTACTATCAGGAGAGGTTCCGCTACATCATGGTGGATGAGTACCAGGATACCAACAATGCCCAGTTTGAGCTTATAAGGCTTCTGGCTGACAAGTACAGAAACCTTTGTGTCGTGGGCGATGACGATCAGAGTATCTACAGGTTCAGAGGAGCCAACATAAGGAATATCCTGGATTTTGAGAAGGTTTATAAGGATGCTACAGTTATAAAGCTGGAGCAGAATTACCGCTCCACTCAGAACATCCTGGATGCAGCCAATGCTGTTATCAGCAATAACTATGGCAGGAAGGACAAGGCTCTTTGGACTGACATAAAGGATGGCGACAAGGTTAAGCTTCGTCAGTTTGATACCGGCGAGGAGGAGGCAGAGTTTATTGCTTCCGATATCGGAAGACTTAAGCGAAATGGGAAGCTCTCCTACGATGAGACAGCGGTTCTTTACAGGACCAATGCCCAGTCCCGTCTTCTGGAAGAGAGATTTGTATATGAGGGAATCCCCTACGATATTGTAGGTGGAACCAATTTCTATTCAAGGCGTGAGATAAAAGACCTTTTGGCCTACCTTAAGACCATTGAGAGTGGTCTTGATGATATTGCCGTTAAAAGGATAATAAACGTGCCAAAAAGAGGCATTGGACTTACTACTGTAGAGAATGTCCAGAACTACGCGGATGAGAGAAATATAAGCTTTTTTGAGGCACTTTGCGAGGCAGATCAGATAGTGACCGTGGCTAAGAGCACCACCAAGCTTATGGGCTTTGTGACCATGATAAGAGCCTTCAGGACCAAGATGAAGAGCTACTCTTTGGAGGAGCTCTTGAAGGATGTCATCGATGTGACCGGATACATGGACTATCTTAAGACTATGGATGACGACGATGACAGTGGCGACAACGACAGGGCTCAGAACGTGGATGAGCTTATCTCCAAGATAGCTGCCTATGAGGAGAACGAGGAGATCGAGCAGCCCACACTTACCGGCTTCCTTGAGGAAGTGGCGCTGGTGGCTGATATAGACAGGATCGGCGATGACAACGAAAAGGTCCTTCTTATGACACTTCACTCTGCCAAGGGACTAGAGTTTGAGAACGTATATCTGGCGGGAATGGAGGAAAATGTATTCCCAAGCTATATGACCCTTCAGATGGAGGACACAGACCCTGAGGGCATAGAGGAGGAGAGGAGACTTGCCTACGTGGGTATTACCCGTGCCAAGAGGAATCTTACTCTGACAGCTGCCAGAAGGCGCATGGTACGTGGTCAGACCCAGTACAACCGTTTAAGCCGCTTTGTCCAGGAAATCCCATCGGAACTTCTGGATACAGAAAGACCCCTTACTGCCGCATCTTTCCTGTATGATGGCGGAGAGACCATCGAAGATGAGTACGATGACGGATACGGTGGTGGCCGAGGTGGCAGTCGCGGCGGTGACTATGATGATTATGGTGACGATAGCGGATACTCGGGAATAAGGCCTGCCTTTGCAAAGGGGCTTAATAAGGCAAAGAGCGGAAACAGTTCTTTTGCCGGGGCAGAGTCATCTTCGCTTTCAAGTACCTATAAACTGAAAGCCAGGCCAAAGCCAAAGGTAACAAAGCCAAGGGCTGTACCGGATAAGCCCTACATTGCCGGAGCAGGAGCAACCCATGCCAAGGGCTCTTTGGCAGGGATTTCCAAGGGAATGCCCATGAAGGCAGCAAAGCCTGAGTACGTTGTGGGCGACAGGGTAAGTCACATCAAGTACGGCGAGGGCGTCGTGACCTCTTTAGAGGAAGGCCCGAGAGATTACAAGGTCACAGTCACCTTTGACGAATGTGGCCAGAAGATAATGTACGCTGCCTTTGCCAAACTTAAGAAGGTCTGAATCCGGCCTTAAAACGGGAGCGTAACCGAAAATGTATATGTCTTTTTATGTGGTATAATTGTATTAATAAAATCTTATATGGAGGGTTACAAATGGAAGTAAAATCAAAACTTGACGACATTATCGAAATGACACGCATCAACGAGCTTTTGGACAGAAGAGAAGCAGCCAGCAATAAAAAGGCTTCCACTGTGATCCTTTGGGTTCTGGCGGTTCTTGGGGCTATTTCTGCTGTTGCTATTATCGCTTTCCTGGTTTATCAGTACATGACTCCGGCATTTGAAGACGATTATTATGATGATGACTTCGATGATTTCGAGGATGATTTTGAGGACGAGGATTTCATCAGAGAGAGCTGATATTCACTGTGAAGAAAAAGGATATTGTAGAGGGAATCGTTAAAAAAGTCGAATTCCCCAATAAAGGAATAGTTGAAACAAATGAAGGGAAGGTCGTCGTAAAGGGCGTCCTTCCTGATCAGAAGGTATCTGTTCAGATTCAGAAGGTGCGTAAGGACAGAGCTGAGGGAAGGCTTATCGAGGTGCTTGAAGAGCCCTCAGATGCAATAGACAGCCCCTGCATCCACTTCGGGAAATGTGGTGGCTGCAGTTATCTTACCATGCCCTACGTCAAGGAGCTTGGCCTTAAGGAGCAGCAGGTAAGGACTCTTCTTAAGCCTGCAATGGACAGACAGACCTGTAAGTTTACCTGGGAAGGTATCAAGACCAGCCCGGTTAAATTTGCGTACAGAAATAAAATGGAATTCACCTTTGGTGATGAGGTTATGGGAGGCCCCCTTTGTCTTGGTATGCACAAAAGGGGCAGTTTTTATGACATCGTGTCCGTAAGCGGATGCAGGATAGTGGACGACGATTACAAGCTGATCCTGTCATCTACTCTGGATTTCTTTTCGCCCATGTACGAGAGAAAAGAGATAACCTTCTATCACAGAATGAAGCAGGTGGGGTACTTAAGACATCTCCTGGTGCGCAAGGCAGTAAGAACCGGCGACATCCTTGTTGATATCATCACCACCACTCAGGAGGAGCATGACCTGACAGCCTATAAGGACATGCTTATGTCACTTGATCTTTCCGGCAGGATTGTAGGTGTGCTTCACACGAAGAACGACAGTCTTGCAGATGCTGTTATTGACGAGGGGACAGAGATTCTCTACGGCCAGGATTTCTTTTACGAGTATCTTCTTGGTCTTAAGTTCAGGATCACGCCCTTCTCATTTTTCCAGACCAACAGCTTAAGTGCTGAGGTTTTGTATCAGACCATAAGGGGTTACATCCGAAGCCTCTATGACCAGAAGAAGATTGACCAGGACGGCATCATTTACGACCTCTATTCAGGAACAGGCACCATTGCCCAGCTCCTTGCCAAGGTCTGCAACAAGGTCATCGGTGTCGAAATCGTTGAAGAGGCCGTGGAAGCTGCCAGAGAAAATGCTAAACTCAATCGCCTTGATAACTGCGAGTTTATCTGCGGCGATGTATTAAAGGTTCTTGATGAAATCGAAGAAAAGCCCGACATGATAATCCTTGATCCGCCAAGGGATGGCATCAATCCCAAAGCCCTTCAGAAGATCATTGATTACGGCGTTCAATACATGATCTATGTTTCCTGCAAGCCAACATCCCTTGCCCGCGACCTGGAAATGCTCCAGGACAACGGCTATATGATGACCCGGGCTGTGGCCGTAGATCAATTCCCCTGGACAAATCATGTGGAGACGGTTGTTCTTTTGTCCCAACAAAATCCGGATGATAGGATTAGGGTAAAAGTGGACTTGGACGAACTGGATGAAACCAGTGCCGAAGCCAAAGCCACATATAAGAAAATTACTGACTGGGTGCAGGAACACTACGGATTTCATGTAACGAATCTTAATATTGCTCAGGTTAAGCGGAAGAATGGTATTATAGAGCGCGATAACTATAATAAGCCTAAGTCAGAAGATAGTAGGCAACCGGGAACAACGCCTGAGAAAGAAAAGGCTATTACTGAAGCTTTAAAGTATTTCAAAATGATATAAGGTATTGAATTAGGCATGTACCCTTAAATGAGTGCATGCCTTTTTGTTGTTAACGTTTCTTAGAATTCAATTTTCTGAAGATGTCTCATATTGTCTGAAAATGTCCTGTTTTGTCTTGCATTGTCTTAGATTAACCCTATTTTATGATTTGCAGAAATGGTATTATCAAATTGGGAGTAGATTGGCGGGATACATTTGGGATAGTATCCGGATGTTATTGGGATATGGCAGGGATATTAGTGCAAATATTCTTGTGATATTATTATAATAGTTTTTATGTGGCATGCCCCGATTTGACCCTAAAATGCCCCAAAGTTACCCCGAAATTACCCCAAAGTTACCCTAAGGTTCACCTTTCCCTCTGAAAATAGGTATGATATTATTATGATAGCTCAAATTTGAGCAGTCGGTTTTGTTACAAATTGTTATGCCGGCGTTATATTTTGTTATGTGAACGTTATGAGCTGTAAATTTTAATATTGAAATAAGTCTGATATATTTATAATGCGATATTAAAGAGCTGTTTTGATGGAGCGGTTCTTATTTTTTTGTCCGTAAAATGTCCGTAGAATGTCTGCATATTGTCTGTACCAAGGCATAAAAAGCTATGGTAGTATTATGGTAGATAATTAACAGCCGAGCTAAATCGTCACTAAACGTCACGAAATGTCACAAATTGACACTAAATGTCACGCCCTGTATATTTTCAAGGGTTTTTAAAGCTGATATTATTATACTGGGAATAGAAATACAGAGATGTAGACAAATTGGAGACCTTGTGTAGATTTTAAAAGGTAATTGGGACTGTTATTATTAAAACATAGAATGCTGAGCAATCGAGAGAAATCTTGGTTGCTTTTTTTATTGCCAAAAAGGAGGAGATTGCAAAATGAATGAAAAACAAAAGATTTTTGGTTATGCCAGAACATCAACAAGAGAACAAAACGAAGACCGACAAATTATAGCCTTGAAGGAGATGGGAGTTCCTGAGAAGAATATTTTCCTTGATAAGCTCTCAGGTAAGAACTTTGAAAGACCTCAGTACAAGAAAATGATTAGAAAACTTGATAACAACTCAGTTCTCTATATCAAGTCTATTGACAGGCTTGGGCGTAGTTACAGAGATCTTAGTGATCAGTGGAGAGTTATCACAAAGGAAAAGGGTGCGGATGTAGTTGTTATTGATATGCCAATTCTTGATACCAGAAGAGAAAAGAATTTGTTGGGTACCTTCATCAGTGATCTGATTCTTGCTTTGCTGTCATATGTTGCAGAGAGCGAGTATAGGACAATTCATCAGAGGCAGGCAGAAGGTATCGCAGCTGCAAAAGCAAGGGGATTTAAGTTTGGCAGACCACCAAAGCAACTACCTGAAAACTTCCATGAAGTATATCAGAAATGGAAATCGGGGAAGCTATCTGTTGCAGAAGCAGCCAGAGAGTGCAATATGCCAAGATCCACATTCTACTACAAAGCTAAGGTGTACAAGAATTCCACATATTTAGATGACTGAAAAAATCCAAGAAGGTGTAC
>DFGW01000212.1 GCA_002372465.1 Butyrivibrio sp. UBA3740 | reverse complement strand
ATAACAAGAATTTGCGAAAGTGTTCACACTTTTTTCACAATTCATTGTTACAATAAAGGACTTTATTACGTCAACACTCAAAAGGCTCATATTTCCTGATAAAATAGAATTTTTGCAATGTAAACGAAAAAACAAACAGCACCAAAGTGCTGTTTGTATGCTTATTTCCATATGTTTATGTATGTTTTTTGGTAAGCGCCACCAGTCTAAGCTAGTTATTACCCTGAACTTCGCTGATTCTATTGGTCAAAAATGCCAAAACCTCATTGTAGATATCTTTCGGAATACTATAAACTTTATGCACATTTCCGCCACAAACAAGGTCAATTGAGCCCATTTTCTTCTTAACCGCCAGGACATTTTTGTAGCTAAGTACCTCTTTTTTGTTCTGGCTTGAAGGTGTGAATTCACATCTTTCTGTATAAATTCTCAAAATCCCTTCCTTGAACCCGCTGGTGACCTTAAGCTCGTACTCGGGATCATCATCGCCAAGAAGTATGTCAAAGCTCCTTTGTCCGTCTTCAGACACCATGACAGGGGTGGTAAGATTTTTCTTGGCCAGCGCCTTGTCATCTATTCCGTTCCTGGCATCTTCCATGATGTTCACATTGGTCTCGATAAGCCCCGAGATGGTATTGTAATAGGCCTTTATAACATAGCTGGAAGTAACCAGAAGTGTTATGCTCTTGCTCCTGATCTTATGCCTGAACTTAAGGGCATGAAATCCCGCCTCGACAGGAAAACAGATGCTCTCTCCCTGGATCACCTCATAAAGCATCTTGTCATCAACAAACACCCTCATGGGGCCGTTTTCATCATCTCTCTGGCCTGCGCACTGAATCTCAATAAGATACTTTTTCCCTGCCTCAAAGAGCCTGTCTCCGCACAGAGGGCAAAAGTTGATCCTGAGACTTAAATTCTCCGGCAATGATTTACCGCACTTGGGACAATTCATCAATCATCCTCCTGAATCACATTGTCAATATAAAGGCCGCCGGGAGTCAGACATTCGCTTATTCTCCCTTTGCTGATAAAGGTCGACTCAGCCAGGACCACATCAAAGGAATGGGCCTTCCAGGGGAGCTTAACAGTGTTAAGCTCGCCCCACACCACGTCATCAACAACCCGTGCTGCTATGCTTGCTGCAAAAGAACTATTGCATGCCCCGGCGATATAAACCTCCGGGCAGATACTCTTTATGTATGAAGCTGTGGTGCCAAAACCACAGGTAAAATCTATTACGCGAAGACTTTCTTTCTTCTCCCTGGCAAGAGCGATCACCTGATCTGCCGCCTCGAACCAGGGAAGTGAATATCCCCAGATATCAAAGCCCCATTTTTCTTTAAACTTCTTACGGCTCTCTTCCATGACAGTATTGCCACTTCCAAAGCCGCTCCCGCCGTTGTGATAGATAAGACTCTCCCTGCAAAGGTACTGGTCAAACCCGGCTCTTGCGAGCCTTATTCCCAGATCGTCATCCTCAAAGTAGGCAGGAGAAAAATACTCATCAAATACATATCCATCTGCTGCCACAAGCTCCAGGGCTCTTCTTGAAAGCAAAAGCGCAAAGCCGGTAAGTCTGAATCTGCGGATGTAGGGATTCCTTTGGGGAACACACCTTGTCTTTGCATATTCCCTGAAGGTTTCAAGGGCCTTTTTGTAACCATAGGCTCTGTGCCAGGGGATATCCTCCGACTCAGGATAGTCCGGCAAAATTTCTTTTACATCAATTTCCTGTAAGGAAGCTGAATTGGAAAGTGCACCGGTTGCTCCCACGTTCCTGTTGTCGTACAGTCCCATCCTTAGGAAAAACAGCGCTCCGGGCATCAGCACCGCGTCATTGTTTAAAAAGAATATATCATTTTCCGGGTTGCAGTTTCTCACGCCGATGTTACAGCCCGCGGAAAAGCCCAGATTCTCTTCGTTCTCTATCAGCTTAAAGGGATAGTCAGCTGTATCTCTTTTCTCCCTAAGAAACTCCTTAAGACCATCCTCTGTGGAGGCATTATCCACCACCACGAGCTCGTAGGATCCGGAAGGCTGATTCTCCTCGATGGACTTGATGCAGTCCTTCATGATCTCCAGGTCGTTGTAAGAAAGGATCATGATGCTGACATTTCTAACCTCCAGAGACGGGTCGCCTTTGACCTGATCAAAGGTCTCCCGGATCACTGCCTGGTCTTCCTCCACGTGACAATAGAAAAGAGCCATCTCAAAGCACAGATAGGCTTTGTTGATATTGAGGTTCAGATAGTAGAGCCCCAGCATGTAAAAGAGCTCGTAATTTAAAGGATCATAGGACAGACCACGGGAGATTGCGTCAAACTCTGACACCGGGTCGCTAAGGCACTCCCAGAGCGTAGCTTCGAGCACGCACAGCTTCGAAGCTTCCAAAGGAGGGAGCTTTTCGATGTGCAGATATTCCTCCTGAAACTCGTACAGGGCATCTGTATAATTGCCTTCAGCTATCAGCTGCGTAAGTTTTTCAAACATGGCCATCCAATCGGAATCCGCACTATCGTGCTACTTCCTCATATTAGTTAGGTCTACAAGGTTTCATGGCATATTATGCAAGCATAATGCCATGAAACTTTGTACCCCTTTATCATATATAGTTTACCACAATTACGTTCCCACATGTATGGTTGCAGCTGACTGTTCAAAGAATTCTTCGCAGTCGTCGTCCTCTGCCCTCTGGTAGGTTATGGTGAAGGTCCTGTACTTTGAAAGGAGCATGTACACGGTCTGATGCACCGTCTCTTCATCTGTCGCCTTAAAGGTTCCCTCAATCTTGTAGCCCGGATATCCGTCCACAGTTATCCTGTTAAAGGACTTGACCGTGTAGCCCACATCTTCGCCGTATTCGCTGTTGTAGGCTGCCGAGATGGTCTCCTGATAGATGTCCTTTGTAAGGTTTTGGGACTCATCCGTCACCTTGGGCTGTACCTGTCCGGCCTCCTCAAGGGCAGCCTTCTCCCTGTTTGTCAGCACCACATCGGCGCCATTGTCGTAGTGGCTGTACATTATTGATGATGACTCCATGGGGTGATTCTTATTGATAAAAAGACCTCTCGTCTCTCCGGGGACAAATTCCGGAGGCACCACAAAGCTGCAAAAATTAGCTTCTTTTAAATCATCACCTGCAAAGGTATCAATGGCATCTACGCACAAAAACCCTGCAAGGACCGTGATAAAAATGGCAAGACCAACTCCCAGCATAAAGCCGGTTTTTCGTATCATACTCTTATTCATAACAACTCCCAGATTACATATTTCCCGGCTTTCCGGGTTTAGTAAACTTCTCAATATCTGCTCAGCTTAAATACATCAAACCAGTAGCGCTCCATGAGATAGCTCCCCTGGTTTTCATTTTTGACACCGAAGGCATCCTCCCAGTATTTCACCAGTTCCTCCCTGCTGTTAAAGCTTCCCAGGAAAAGAACCTTCTTGCCACCCTCCAGGTAATTGGCAATATCAATGGGATCATTTATGGACTCAAGGCCCGGAACCGTCTCCTTTATCAGTGGCTCTGCCTCCTCCTGATAAAGATAAATGTGATAATCCTCTTTTCCCTTGTTCAGGTAATAGGACAAGAGCCCCTGAACATGATTGAAATTACTGATGATAATTGTATCAGAATCAATTGTCTCAAACAACGAAAGGGTCTTTTCCATGTTGACCTTGCGGTACTCCTCGTTACCGACAAAGGCCCGGAAGTCCACCGCTCCCACTACTGCCACAAGCACAGTCAAAAAAGCTGCTGTCAGGATTCCAAGCTTTCCCGGAACAGATAAATTCTTAAATCCTGCTCCTTCGGATGAAGACTCCCGTGACTCCTGTAAGGCGCTAAACTCACGCCCTGCCATGATGGACACGGCCAGCCAGAAACACCCAAAAGCCGGCAGCATATACCTGTTTACAAAGACAGGTCTTATGATCCAGGATGCCAAGAGCCCTGCAAATATCAGAAGTGGAAGCACACTGAAGGCGTAGAGCGCAAACATGTCAGCAGCAGACTTACCCTCACCCGGGAGATTATCAGTTGAAGCAGCCGAAAGTTCTTTTGCCTTATAGGCACGGATAAGAGTCCTGCAAAGAAGGAAAGCTATCAGGACAAAGAGCAGCACAGCAATGACCGTTGCCAGAACTTCGTTTGTGAAGTAGCCCTTAAAGAGGTACTTGGCGCAGCTTCCAAGGCTTCTAAGTCCCACAGGCTGTATCCAGTAATTTGCTTTCACGGCGCCGACCTGTGCAAAGACCACCGACATCCAGGGCACATAGGAAGCTGCCGTAAGATTCATGACGATTATCCCTGTTGCCATAGCCTTGAAGTTCACAGCTTTTGAGCCCCGCTCTTTCATGTTCTTTACGTAGTAGACGATCATCCAGACAAGCAGAATCCCCAGGATTATAGCTATGCAAAAGACTCCGTAGTAATGGGTGTAGGCTGCTGCCGATGAGTAGAGCCACAAAAACAGACCATCTGCAATATCCCATCCTGCCCCGTTCCCCGCCATTATTCGGCGCATAAGAGACATGGAATGAAGGAGCGCAGCCGTCACAAATAAAATAACCCAGCTGTACATCCTTATCTCAGTGGTATACTCAGGGAGCTGTGGCATGGAAACAATCGCAAAGGAAAACAGACCTCCGACAAGAAGGCCGAAATGCTTTCTCACTGTGGTCAGGCTGTAGATCATAAGGATAAAGAACGGAAGGATTGATACGAGCTTAGAGAGGATCTCGGGAGCCATCTGTCCCTGAGCTTCTCCTACAAGACCAAGGCCCTGCCCCAGCAAAAGAAATATCCTCACAATTATGTAATAAAGAGGCGGATGCACATCTCTTGCTGTGAGGCTGACAAGCTCAGCCACAGGTCTTTTGGCAAACTCCATGGTAAAGAGTTCGTCGTACCAGATATCCGTTGAAAATGACAGAATAATTGACTTTATAAGAAGAAAGAGGGCAGCACAATAAAATGCTGCCCCCACTACTTTACTCTTAATTCTCATATGTATCGATAAGCTCCAGTGAGTGCTCATTGTTCATCTTGGTGCACATCTTAACCAGTTCCTCCAAAGGAACGTTCTGGATCTGCTTGTTGGAGCCACGGACGTTGATGGAAACTGTTCCCTCAGCTGCCTCCTTGTCTCCGATAACAAGAATGTATGGATCCTTGTAGTTCTTGAA
>DFGW01000233.1 GCA_002372465.1 Butyrivibrio sp. UBA3740 | reverse complement strand
ATTCAGGACAGCACAAGCCAGCAGAAGCTCTGCGCTAACGTAGCTGCTCAGATCGTAGCCTTTGCCTGTGGCAAGAAGGATGATAACCTCAACAAGAACTTCAAGGGCGGACGTCCTTCAAGCATCATCATCGGTGATGAGCTTACACCTGAAGCTCTCGGCGCACTTCTTTCACACTTCGAGAACAAGGTTATGTTCCAGGGCTTTGTATGGAACATCAACAGCTTTGACCAGGAAGGTGTTCAGCTTGGTAAAGTCCTTGCCAAGAAGGTTCTTGCTCACGAGACAGACGGCGCTCTTGCAGAGTACAGCAAGCTTTTGAATATCTGATTGTTAATAATTAATTCGTTGCAAAAAATATAGCTGAGAAGCAGCAATTACTTCTCAGCTATTATTATGCAATTGGAATCGGGGTAAGTTGCAATTTCACCCTTTTCATCCAAAAGCTCAAGATACTTTCCAAGGTTGTCAGGGTATCCCGGCTCAAGCAGCTCTTCTGCAAAGATGATCTTAGCTCCAAGCTCTGTAAAGAATTCCTTGTATTCCTCTAATGTAAAATATCCAAACTGCTCCTGAACTTCGTGGGCATAGCTCTCTGAGCCCCAGGTATAGGTAAAGAGGAACTCTCTGATAAAATTCACATCTCCGGTAACTGTCAGGTTTTCTTCATCTATGGAAGTAACCTTCTGCTCCTCAGGGATATCCTTAAGTCCCTTAAAATCCTCTAAGTAGTTCTTAAAAAAGTCAAGGCCACCTGCTGTCTTAAACCTTATGGTAAGTGGGTAGCTGCCCCTTGTCTTAACGCCGTCCCTTATGATGATCCTTCCGCCCTTTTTAAGGCTGTCAAAGGCATTTCGAAGAGCCTTTTTCACGCTGTCTATCTCAAATCTTCCGTTCTCCGTCTCTGTGTAGGAATAGATCTCATGAAGGATTGAAGAAAAGATAATACTGCCAACCTTTGGATCCATGGTATCATCCACAAAGTTGTGGACCTTGACCTTCCATTTGTGGCCGTCACGGTTCTTTTTCTGGTCCAGGGTCTCGATAACGTTGACCGAAATATCAGTACCAATAACCTCCTTGTCTGGATAGCTCTTTTCCAGCTTATCAAGAAGGATTCCTCCGCCGGATCCCACATCCACAACGCTATCACCAACCACATAATCGATGATGCTGTCCTTGGTACTGGAGGTAACATCATTCATGGTCTTAAGGTACTTGTCCTCGTTGTTGAGCCTGTCGAAGGCATCTCGCCTGAAGCCGAACATATCGTAGAGAACAATAATACTCTTTTCAAAAGTAAGAAGTCCGCTGCGCTCCGCCTCAACACAGAAATCTATGAGCTTGTCGCAGACAGGAGAGAACTTAAAGTTTACATAGGCAGAGCCGTTTTCGATTGTCACATCAAGGTCCACGTTCTGAACCGAAGCATCAAGGATATACTTCTCGATAATCCTCTTCTTGTAGATGTTGACGTGCTTCTTGCCCTCGTAGTCATAGTAAAGTGAATCTGACAGGGGCTTGAAGTTAAGATGAGATACTTCTTTCCCTGACTTGTCTATAAAGGTAATGGTATTCTGCAAGATGGTCCTGATCTGGCCCATGTTGAAGTCAGAAAGAGCAAACTCAAAGTACCACAGCTCAAACCTTGGGAATATCTTTTCTTCAAAGAACTTCACGTCATTTTCAAACAGCTCTATTTCCCGTGGGCAGAGCCTTTGGAGCCTGTACTGGGAGCTAAACTCAGTAAGGTCTCCGGCTACGATTCTATCTATCAGTGATTCGGCGCTCTTTTTGGTATTCTCCCAGATGTTTCCGCCAACAGCTCCAATTATGCACTCGTTTAGCGCCATTAAAAGAGCTTTCTTCTCCTCTTCCTGCATTTCTAGTAAAGGGGCATTGGCGCTTACACTGATCTCACCTCTTATGCACTGCCCGATTATCCCATGGGTCTTTATAAGTGTGTATATTTCGCCATCATCTCCGGTAGCGTCTTTATAGATTTCAGCAGAAGCTATGTTGTGGATATCAAGAGGGTATCCCTTTTGGGTCCATTTTGCCCTTTCTTTTGAGAGACCACCCTTGGCAACCTCAGACCATTTCAGTGTTGTACTGACAAGCTCAGTCACGCGGCTGTTTAAGTCATCTCTTTTGGCAATTTCATCCAGTATATCAAGACTATTCATGACATACATAAGTGTCTCTTTTCCCGAAAGGCTTCCCATACTCTCAAGTCTCTCGGCATTTACATATACATTGTCAGTCTGTGTAAGATAGTAAAGCCACTTGTTTCCTTCAAGAACCCCTTCCCGAAGATTTCCGTCTTTATCAAAGTACTTATCAAAATTAGTACCCATTGCTTCTCCTTTTAAATAACGCATTTATTTCCAACGAACATTATACCTCACAAAAATAAGAGGGCAACCATTTAAGGTCGCCCTCTTTGTAGCTTTGTTTAAATATCTATCATCCAAAATATCTCTTAAGAAGTCCAGCAAATGCCTTTCCGTGTCTTGCTTCGTCACGGCCGATCTCATGAACTGCATCGTGGATGGCATCAAGGTTGAGCTCCTTTGTCTTCTTTGCAAGATCTGCTCTTCCCTGAGTAGCGCCATACTCAGCTTCTGCTCTGAGCTCAAGATTCTTCTTGGTGGAGTCTGTAAGGTCCTCGCCCAGCATCTCACAGAACAGTGCTGCATGCTCAGCCTCTTCCCAGGCAGCCTTTTCATAGAATGCGCCAATTTCAGGATAACCTTCCCTGATAGCAACTCTTGCCATTGCCATGTACATACCAACTTCGTGGCACTCGCCGTCGCGCATTTCCCTAAGGGACTGCTTAACATCCTCCGGAGCTGCACTTGCTACGCCCAGTACATGCTCGCAAGCCCAAACCTTTTCTCCCTCTTCCTGTTTTGTGAACTTCTCTGCAGGAGCTTTACACTTTGGGCAGAACTCCGGCGGCTGATCTCCTTCATGAATGTAACCACATACCTGACATACCCACTTCATAGAAATATCTCCTTTCCTTTACCTAGGCCTTGTGTATAAAAATACACACTATTTCGTCTGCTTATTTCAGAATAGCATAAAGCAACTGCAAATACCTTAAAGTTTATAAACATTTAATAATATACTAATCAAATGTTTGAAAATTTATTTCATATAGTGTAGAAATATGCGATATACTATAAAGTGGGTGGAGATAATACCAATTATGGAGGCAAAAAATATATATGAATATTGTCAGTGAAAAGATAAAGAGCCACTATGATGAACTGCCTACTTCCGAGAGGCTTGTAGCGGATTTTGTTTTAGAAAATAAAGATGCACTTTTCCAGCATCCAATTAAGGAGCTGGCAACCATGTCAGGCACCACACAGGCAGCCTGGACCAGGTTTGCGCAGGCTATTGGCTATGATGGTCTTAAGGACCTTAAGAATGCATATTATGCTGAGGCAAACACCAATCTTGCCCAGGCGGACAAAGGCGGACCCAAGGTCTCCTTCAAGGATGTTAATGAATATACTTCACTCCAGTCCATTGCTGACAATATCTGTGCCACCTCTGTACAGGCAGTACAGACAACCTACAGACTTTTTGACGCCGGAACCTTCAGTGAAGCAGTAACAAGGATTGTAAATGCCAAGCAGATCCAGGTCTTTGGTGTAGGTACAGCCAGTGTAGCTGCTTACGACCTTTACTGTAAGCTCTTGAGGATCCATTACAACGCTGTATTTAATCATGACCATCATATGAACCTCATGACCATCTCACAGATAGGTCCCGGGGACGTAGCTATCTTCTTTAGTGATAATGCGAAAAATACTGAAATTATGCAGCTCTTTAATATTGCAAAAGAGCGAGAAGCTGCTACAATAGCAGTTACAAAGCTTGGAAACAATGCACTTACCACTGGCTGCGATCACGTACTTTTTGCCACATCACCGGAGATTGATAAAAAAAGTGGCATTACAAGTTCCAGATTTGCACAGCTCTTCCTTGTAGATACGCTCTACACAGCGATTGCAAACCGTGACTATGATAACATTAAGGGATACCTTAGAGACTCCTACGATGTTTTCCATAATACAGCCAGGGATTAACATTAAAAAGGAGATAAGATATGGATTTAATACCCAGCTTTTCCGTTGACCACACCAAGATAGTACCCGGAATATTTATAAGCAGACAGGATGCTCTTGGAGAAGAGGTGGTAACAACCTATGATGTAAGAGTTACAAAGCCCAATGTAGAGCCTGCAGTTGATGTTGCAGCCATGCATTCATTGGAGCACATCATTGCTACATACTTAAGAAATGACCCCGACTGGAAGGATCAGGTTATTTACTGGGGACCTATGGGATGCCTTACAGGTTTTTATCTGATTCTTAAGGGTGCAAAGGCGCCAAAGGAGATACACGGTCTTTTGCTTAGCGCTTTCAGATCAGTAAAAGATTATGATGAAGTTCCCGGTGCGCTTGCTGTTAACTGTGGAAACTATCGCATGCACAATCTGGAAATGGCAAAATGGCACGCTGAGAGATTTGCTGATTATCTTGAAAAGAATGCAAACAACGATCAGATCTTTGAGTATCCAAAGTCAGAGCGTCTTGTAACAGAAGACGGACGTCAGTTCTTCGATTCATAATCTTAAAGACAGGAGAAGTTCATGAAGATCGGAATTATAGGCGCCATGGAGGTTGAAGTTGAATCTCTGAAGGCCCAGATGACAATAAAGAATGTAGTAAAAAAAGCTTCCATGGAATTCTTTGAGGGAACCATCGGCAGCACTGAAGTTGTTGTAGTACGAAGCGGAATCTGCAAGGTTAATGCAGGTATCTGTGTTCAGATCCTGGTTGATACCTTTGGTGTAACCCATGTGCTCAACACAGGAGCAGCCGGATCTTTGGATGCAAGGATCAATATCGGAGATATAGTTCTTTCTACCGATGTATGCTACCACGACGTAAATGCCACAGTATTCGGATACAAGAAGGGTGAAATTCCCCAGATGGGAGTACAGGCATTCACAGCAGATAAAGCGCTAATCGAAAAGGCCAAATCTGCCATTAAGACAGCCGCTCCTGACATTGGAGTCTTTGAAGGAAGAATCTGCAGCGGAGATCAGTTCATTTCCGACAAGGCTGTGAAGGATGCCATCACTGAAGACTTCGGAGGAATGTGTGTTGAAATGGAGGGCGCCGGAATCGCACAGGCTGCTTACCTCAACAATACTCCTTTCGTTATCATAAGAGCCATCTCCGACAAGGCTGATGGATCAGAGATCATGGATTATCCTGAGTTTGAGAAAAAAGCTGCCCACGACTGCGCAGCAGTAGTCCTTGAGATGATAAAGTCGTTATAATTCAACTTATAGTTAAAGGGAGCTCGTCAATGAGCTCCCTTTTTTTGTACTGTCGTACTCGTTATTTTATTGATCTTGCGACAATCTTAAAGGTTACAGTCTTTTCGCCGCCAAAGTACTTGCCGTTAAATTCTCCGGGGCCTGTGTACAATCCAGTTCCTGCTATTGTGATCTTTGCAGTGCCTTTTCCGGTGTTGTTTTCCACCTTCGTGATCCTGTATGCTCCCTTTGGAACTTCCTTCTTTCCTATAAGTACATGCAAATCGGACTCATTGATGTCGTTACTGCTTCCTGTGTAAGCTATCTGGGCTGATCCCTTAGCAAGCTTCACAGTGGCCTTGCTGATCATATTATCTACGCATGAAAATACAGTGCTGACACTAGAATCTGACGCATAAAGTCCCTTGCCATGAAGGGTTACTTCGATATCAGTTCCTGCAGGAACAATATCGTTCTTAACATCTACAGAATCTCCGCTATTTACGTCTGTTTCAACAAACTTCTTTCCAACCTTACGCCTTATAGTTGCATCTGATACGTAGGTG